>JAYWAU010000001.1:0-2723 GCA_043782265.1 Ferruginibacter sp.
GTCTGCATCAAAATTAAACTGTGGTTGCGGGCCACTAAAATCAATGCTGCCCTTAAGATCATTCAGTAATAAATTGGGATCATTAACACTTGCTGAACCATTAAACAAATTTTTACCAAAGTCACCCTTAACTTTAATATTTTGGTAAGTATAGCCCGCAAACTCAATGCTGCGGATATTGCCATCAAAATTGGCTCTTACTTCTTTGGGTTTAAAACCAATGCCGTTTAGCTTACCGTTAAATACAATGGTGCCTAACTGACTGGTGTTAATAAATTCACCCAGCCTAAAGCCTTCCGTTGAAATTTTACCCAAATAAATGGCGGGTTTATTTTCGGGTAATTTCATATTGATATCGCCCGTTGCCGTACCAAGGTTAGTGTTAATGGTACCAAAGGCAACAAAATCATTTATAAAACCGGTGAAATTTCCTTTATAATTTATATTGCCGAGCCGGGCAAGATTTGGTTGTGTAATCGTTTTAAGAGAAGGGACAATAGTGGCAATATCCACTACAGTAGTTTTTAATTCATTAGCCTGTAAATCGATAAAAGTATTGTTGATATCCGGAAGACCTTTTAAAGCAATATTTCCATCAATAAAACTATTGCCACTTTTTATCAGCATTTTTTTTGCAGTAAGGTTATCAACCGTTCCTTTAGCCAATCCTCTTAATTGAAAAATTCTTTTCCATTCTTTTACTTCCGGCACAAAAAAAGCAAGGTCATCGCTGTTTAATTCGCTGTTTATAAAATTGGCTTCCAATTTTATACTGTGTAAAAAATCGCCCATGTCTTTATTAAAACTATTGAAGTGCATGGCAAAATAATTACCCAACCTGCTTTTGTTGGTAACCAGATCAAGATTTTTAAACTCCATTATTTCAGGTGTAAACTTAAATGCGGCCTGCAACTTCTTTACTTCAAATCCACTACGTTCTTTTGTGGCAAAATGAATATCTGCTGTTAGTGTATCTCTTTCAAAATGTATGTTTTTAAAATCGCCTGTAATGTTGGCAAAGCGTAAGTGAACGCCATCAAACCGGTCTGTAAAAGGAGCCCTTTCCGTTTGTTTTTCGTTATTAAAAATTCCGTTATTAATGTGGATATTTTTTACGTTCATCACCCATCCGGCATTGTTCCATTGGTAAGCGCTTGTTCTTGCTTCGGGATGGCTGGTATCTTTAGGCAGGTTTAGTTTATCCCTGTTGCCTTCATAGCCAAACTGAGAAAATACGGGTTCATCCAGTGTAAGTGTATTAAGGTTTATTTGTTTTTTTTCAATATTAATGTCGTCTGTAAAAAGGTCTAGTTTTTTTATAGCAGCCGTCATGTTTTTACCAACCCATTTGTCAATTTGATTAAAATGAACATTTTCTAACTGAAGAATTTTTATATCAAATTCAATGGATGCTTTTTTACCGGTAGATTTTTTGGGAGAAGAAAAATAATCAATAAGGAACTGGTAGTTCCATACAGAATCGGTGCGTTGCATGTTTACAACCGCATTGGAAAGCGACACATATTTTAAAGTGGCTTTACTCTTTACAAAAAACCAGTCTGTAATATTTACTTTAGCACTACCTGCAAACAACAAGGTATCTTTTTGGCGGTCTTCAACCAGCAAACCCTTTAGGTCCATTTTGTCGAAAAAGCTATACTCAATGTGTTGGATACTTACTTTGGCTTTAAGGCTATTGGATAATTTTTCTGATACGGTTGACACAATCAGGTTTTGAACCACCGTTAATTGAAGGGTAAACCATAATAACAGCACGGTAAGTATAAAGGAAAGAAAGAACCAGGTTTTATGTTTGGCTTTTTCAAAAGTGTATATCCAGCCTGCTATCCAGCCAGCCAGGGCAATATAAAATACCCAGTTACCAAAGGTAGGTTTTACGTAAACCACCAATAAAGCAAACACCGACCAAAATATCAGTGTAAGAAAAAACCATTTTAATATGTAGAGGCTTCTGCGCAGTGGATAGTACAATTGTTACAAAAATAGCGTTTCGCCACCTACGGGCAAATTCAATACCAAATATATTATTTAAATGAAATTTAATAAGTTAAAAAAGTACATGGTGGCCGTGAATTATTTTTTGCCAAACAGTTGCTGGTTGTATTGATCAGAATTTCCTTTTGCGATAGACAGGCTTTGCCATTGTTGATCTTTAATAATTTTTGCGATGTAAACAATTTGTCCCACATGATAGGGGTAATGCGCCAACTGCCTGTTAATGGCATCAATTACCAGCAGCCCTTCCTGCCTTATATAAATGGTTTTTAATAAATCACCGGCAGTAAGCTGTTGCAGTGTATCTAAAAAACAGGCCCAGCCTTTCTCCCAAAAATCAATTAGTTGCTTGTAAGATAATGGCTGTTCTTCAAATTCTGTATCTCTGTTGCGCCATTCTTTTTCGCCATCAGTAGTTAAAAAGTCGGTCCAGCGGCTGAGCATATTTCCTGCCATGTGCTGGATAATAATGGCGATGCTGGTGTTTTCATTATTTGGTTTAAAATAAAAATCCTCTTCGTTTAGTTGGGTAAATGTTTTATCGCCGAGGCCTTTGTAATAGGCCACTCTTTTTATGGCGGATTGAATGAATGAGTTGCCGAGGTCTGTCATCAGCTAAATTTAAAATAATTACAGTTTAAAAATAAGGCGTAATAAAATTATAATAATTCCGATTGCAAAATCTATGGCCGTAATTAAACCACTTT
>JAYWAU010000002.1:0-2717 GCA_043782265.1 Ferruginibacter sp.
GTTGTTTAAAGGACCAGATTCAGCACCGGAAAATAACTATTGTGAAATTCGGCTGGAAGTGCCGGGCAATGATCATTTTGTAAAAAAGAACAGTCCCTATTTTGAGACATCTGTCAGTCAATGTGTGGATGTGTTGACTCAAATGATCAATAAGACAAAAGACATCAATGTAAACAGACGTCAATCAAATATTATTAAAGCACAGGAAACCCTGTTAGCCGCGGAGATCACTGAAGACGATGCAGAATAGCATTTGTTTAAAATAAGTATACTATAAAAAAAGCCACCTATTAAATTAATAGCTGGCTTTTTTGGATGATTTCTTTTTCAAAAAAATTACCTAAAAAAAATGGTGATGTAATGCTTTAGCAACGCCATCGTTGTTGTTGGTATCTGTTACATAATCAGCTGCCAATTTTATTTCTTCGGGAGCATTTCCCATAGCTATGCCCATACCTGCAAACTCTATCATTCCCTTGTCGTTGTAATTATCTCCAATTGCAATAGTTTCCTTTTTATCAATTCCAAACCTATCTATCAATAATTGAATGGCCTTTGCCTTAGAAACCTCCAAACTCATTACCTCCAGGTAAGTGGCCTGCGATTTATAGATGTTTAATTTGCCTTCGTGCAGCTCGTTCAACCTTTGTTCAATTGCTGAAATCAGGTGTTTCTCACCCGCTATTAATATTTTGTTCGGCCCTGTTTTATTTTCTTCCCACCATTTAAGAGTTTCTTCAAATGGCTGAATTTTTATTTTTACAGCTGTAATTTTTTGCTCTTTTTTAATACGGTCATTTTCCATTTCTGCAAACCAATCCATTTGGCTGTAATACATGGGCGATACTTCGTACCCTTTTAATTCATTGTGCACACTGATTGTATCAGGTATCGAAACCGCTGCTTCGTAAATGATGTCGTTCTTATACAAAATGTAGCCACCATTTAAACTTACAACCGGCATATTATCCTCCACCACCTGTTTACTTATTGGTAATATCCCATGCAGCGGACGGGCAGATATAAGCACCACCAACACTCCCTTCTCCTGTAATTTGTGAATTGCTAATTTATTTGCCTCACTAACACTATGGTCACTTTTTAACAGCGTGCCATCCATGTCTATAAATACTGCCTTGTACATTTTTATTTTAATTTAATAAGGGGCAAATATAAATAAAAAAGCCCCCGAATTTCGAGGGCCATTGTAAGGGGCTGGTTTATTACCAATTTCTTCTGCCATGGTAATGATGATCATTATTATTATCATGACGATCATACCTTCTGTCATATCGGTTATCTCTGTCATTAAATCTTATCCACACAGAACGAACTTCACTTTCATGTTGAGCCTGCAATGAATTAATGATACGTTCTTTCTGATACCTTCCCATAAAAAATTTACTTTTTACAGATTGAATTCTATGAAAATATTCATTGTTGATTTGGGCTATTTGCATATTTTTTTCCTTTTCGCTAAAGTAGTATCCCCGGCCGCCTCTGTCATCATATCCTCCAGCTCTCCTGGGATTGTCATTGATGACTACATCATGTGGATTGTTTCTGCCATTATCGTTGGTGCCATAATTATTGTCTCGTTGATGATTGCCATTATTCTGAGCAAAGGCGACAGTTGTCATTAAAACTACTGTGGCTAAAAATGTAAATGTCTTTTTCATGATTGTAAATTTTAATTGTTTTCAATGTGTATAAGATGCTATTGTATTCTTAAAGTTTACCAAAGAAATGTTAATAGAAAAAAGGCATTATGAAGGCGTGGAAGTTATTGTAAAATTGGATTTTGTTTACCAAACAAGTTTTTTATAGCGACATGGTTGTAGCTTGTCCGCCGCAGCGAATCACTCAGTTGTTCTACATACAATTTTGGTACGAATAAAACTTCGTGGCATTTTATTACTGATGAAAGGGAGAAGGGCTTAATAAAATTAGTTGTAGAATTTATTTAATTGCAGCAAATACTGTACAGTATTTGTTGTAACAACACTCGGCTAAATTGAAATAATAAAGTAGAACGATCCGTAGCGACGGACAAGCCAAAACAATTATCCACATTGCTTTACAGCACGGATAAAAAAGTTTACACGCCTATTTTTTTGTTTACCAATTGTAAAATAGCAGCTTCCAGTTCAATGGTTTCTTTTTCTATGGCAGCACCTTTTGTTACAATATCTGTAACAAACACTTTATCATCATACCCTGCGGCATTTATCCGCACATTCATAAAAGCACCCATAACGGCACTGCGTGCACAAAGCGCACCAACACCTGCATCAGATACAGAATTGGGGTTACCGGTTTCTGCCATAGCCTTTATTATCTGCAAACTTCCATGTGCTGCCTGCATAACTTTAAATGGAATTTCAATGGCATATTTAATAGCTTCCTGTATGGTGGCAGTTCGAAAAATTTTTTCTTCTTCCGTTGCTTTTGGTAATGCAAAAGCAGTCATGATTTGGTTGAATGCTTTGGTATCTGCATCAACCAGTTTTAGTAATTCATTTTTGTATTGCTCTCCCTTTTCGGCCCAGTTGCTAAACTCCAGCCAACGCTCATCCCATCCTTTTTTATGTGCCGATAAATTAGCAACCATTGTTGCCAATGATACACCAAGTGCTCCAACATAAGCGGCAATAGAGCCACCACCTGGTGCAGGACTTTCACTGGCAGTTTCATCAGCAAAATCGCTTAGTGTTAAA
>JAYWAU010000003.1:0-2714 GCA_043782265.1 Ferruginibacter sp.
GATTGCCTTGGCAGTAACAGCTATGATGTTCATTTAGGTAAATACCTTGCAACTTACGTAAACAAAGAGCTGGATGCTAAAAAACACAACCAGATTCACCATTTTGAAATTCCGGAAGAAGGCATTTTATTACTGCCGCACGAATTTTATTTGGGTGTTACAGAAGAGTACACAGAAACACATGCACATGTTCCTTTTTTAGAAGGTAAATCCTCTACCGGGCGTCTTGGTATTGATATTCATGCTACTGCAGGAAAAGGGGATGTTGGCTTTTGCGGCAACTGGACATTAGAGATTTCTGTAAAACAACCGGTTAGGGTTTATAAAGGAATGCCGATTGGTCAGTTGATTTATTTTCCTGTAGACGGTGAAATAGAAGTAAAATACAACCAGAAAAAAAACGCTAAATACAGCGGGCAACCCAATAAGCCTGTTGAAAGCATGATGTGGAAGAATGAGTTTTAGTTATGCTTCCAAATGTAAAAATTTAACAACGAAGCAAAACTTACCCAAAAAATATATGGTACCAATAACCATGCAGCTGTGGTTGAAATTTTTCCAAACCAAATGATGGTTAATAGAATTACTATCCACATGGCTATGATATCAGCAAAAGCCCAGCCAGGTTGTTTTGCGTAGAAAAATATAAAAGACCATAAAAAATTAAGCGCTAATTGAACACCAAATAAAATTAGCGCTGTTTGTTTAACGGCATTTGTGGTTTCAGTTTTCCAAACCAGGTACAATGCTATACCCATCATTATATACAATGCTGTCCACACCGGAGCAAATAACCAGTTGGGTGGATTGAAGAAAGGTTTATTGGCAACTGCATACCAACCGTTAACACCGGCAGTCGTAAAGAAACCAGCAATGCCCCCAACAAGTAAGGGAATGAGTATTGAGATAAATAATTTCATTTAAAGTACATTTTAATTTTTTTCAGAATTGCAGAGATAGCAAAGAAAATCATTCCTTACAAAGTACCGTATTTTTTGTAATAGGCAATTAAAAAGCCTGTTACTTCATCGTAACTTAATACACCTAAAGGTTGCTGGTTGCTCTGTAAATATTTTCCGTATAACCAGCGGATAACTGGCTCCACTGGATTTTGGTGCCGCCTGTTAAAGTCTCTTACTTCTTTTAGATCTGCTTTTACTTCAGGCAATAATTGTTGAGCAAATAATTTAGCTGCCGCGGAATCAACCGAATAAAGATTTCTATCAGCATATAAAAAAAGATCCAGGTAAACTGAATAAAGAAATATGCTGTCTTTTGAAGAGGAAGCTGCCAGGTAACCCACAAAATTGGCTTCATTTTCTTTTGCATATCCAAGCTGATGTGCAATTTCATGACAGGTTGTGTAAGCTTGTAAAAATTTTGGTACCGTGGTATTTACCTGAGCCTCCCCGGTAAACGGATTATAGTAACCTGTAAACCCCAGATAGTTTCCCAGCCATCCCCATAAAGAAGTTTTTACTGAGGGATTGCGATATTCTAAAAAAGCATATTTTTTATAAGCTTCATTATAAGCTATATCGGATCGCTTAAAAATTTCATTACTTGTCAGGGGAAGTGCTCCTTTTCTTATAATTGCAGCTTTGTTTTTATTTACTTTATCCAGCAGAATATTATTCACCATTTTTAAATCCTGTGGTGTATATTTTTCCATTGTTAAACCTAATTGGCTGGCAATACCTTGCCTGTTATAGTTAATACCCCAAAAAAGATTAAAAGCAATATAAATACCCAGCAATACAACAATGCTTGCCCATAGTTTTTTTAAAAAAAATTGTTTTGTTATTTTATTTCTGATCAGGGCTTTTATATTGGCAGTTGCTTTCCATATCAGCCAGATAACTGCCAGGCCATATAGCAAATCACCCAAACTAAAAGGGAACCAGCCGGTTAAGGTTCTAAAAAATGTAGAAATGTAGGGATACAAACGGGTAGAATAATACCGTTCAGTTAATAATGCATTGGCCGAAAATAAACGAATAAACAGAACCAGAATAAGTAGTGTACCAATTAAAATCCGATTCTTCTTATGTTTCATACGTATTAAAAATAATGAAAAACAGGCTGCACTTAAATTTTACTGCAATATTTTGTTTTTAATTGCACAAAATTAACCTAAAAAACATACCTTTGCCGTCCTTTAAACCACAGGTAATGGGAAAAAGAAAGGCGATAGAGATAGCTTTTGTGGGTTTAAAGCCCGGTATTCATGAGTTTACTTACGAAGTAGCAGACACTTTTTTTGCCGATGTAGAAACGAAAGAATTTGCCAATTGTAGCGCAGTTGTAAAGCTTCAGGTAGATAAAAAAAGTAGTTTTTTACTACTTAAGTTTGAAGTAGGAGGCAGGGCCGATGTGATTTGTGACAGGTGTGGAAATCAGTTAACAAAAGACCTTTGGGACGAATTTAATATTTTGGTTAAAATGGTGGATAATCCTGAGGAGATGAACCAACAGGAAGAAGACCCGGACGTTTTTTATATATCCAAAACTGAAAGTCATTTATACCTGAACGATTGGATTTTTGAGTTTGTTAGTTTGAGTGTTCCAGTTCAGAAATTATGTAGTGGCGAAGAATTGGGAGGGCCTAAATGTAACAGGGAAGTGTTGGAAAAACTGAGAGAAATGGAAGCGAATGAAGATGCCAACAACGCCAATGCAATTTGGAAGGGATTAGAAAAGTTTAAAAAAAATTA
>JAYWAU010000004.1:0-7526 GCA_043782265.1 Ferruginibacter sp.
GGGAAAATAAATAGAGAAACATTGGCCAGTGTTTGCCCAAAGCCTGTAAAAAAACTTTGTGCCTGAAAACCGGTTGGTTGTTGTGTTGCATCTAATTTATCTGCAATAAAAGCCCTGTAAGGCTCCATGGCTGTATTGTTACCAGCATCTAACACCCATAATAAACCTGCTGCCATCCACAAGGCGCTGCTGAAAGGGAACAGAAAAAGTGCGACACTGCAAATCATTGCACCGATGAAAAAATAAGGCGTTCTTCTCCCAAATTTTGGGTGCCATGTTTTATCACTCAATGCACCTATGATGGGTTGTATAATTAAACCTGTAAGCGGACCAGCTAAATTTAACCAGGGAATTTCATCGGGCCTTGCACCTAAAAAATCGTAAATAGGATTTACAGCACTTTGCTGTAAGCCAAAACTATATTGAATGCCAAAGAACCCGACATTCATATTAATAATTTGCTGAAAACTCAGCTGTGGTTTTGATAATGACATATGCAGGCAATGATTTAGTGGCAATAGTGAAAGTAAGATAAATATAGAAATCCTGCAACAGGTGCATTGTCCACTTGCAAACGTTTGTTGTTGAGATTTTGATAATCAATACTATTGCTATCCGGAGATTTATAAAGACTGGCCTTCTATTAGATAAGAATCAATGTATAATTCCTGGTAAGGAGCATCCTCTTTTACGCAGGTTAACATGGCTGATAATGCCAGTAGACCTAGTTTGTAACCGCTTGTTTCCACGTAGGTAATTTCGGGGGTGTATAGTTTTGGGAAAAAATCGCTATTGCTAATAGTTATAACAGCCACCTCATCAGGAATTTTAAGTTGTAGTTCCTGAATAGCTTTCATGGTGCTGTGTAAAATTACATCCGTCATACAAAAGATAGTGTCCGGCCTATTTGTACTTCGTAATTTTTGCTTTATTATTTCTTTGGTATTTTCAAAGTGACCAGCATGGTAGATATTTAGTATCGGTGCTTTTTTAGTTTGCTCAAATACCTGCTTAAAAGCCTTTAATCTCTTTTGTGTTATTGATAAACTTGGTTCTGCAAATATGGCCAGTACCTTTTTTTTCTTCTTTTTTATAATGGCTTCTGCTGCAATGGTTGCAGCCGTTTCATCTGCAAAACATACCCTGTTGCAATTAGCATTATCTGGTACCCTGTCGAAAAAAACAACGGGTATATTTGATTTGCTTAAACTTTGAAACAATTCAAAATTGGAAGTACTGGGTGTAATGCAGGCAAATAAACCAGCTACCCGGTGTTTTTTACAATATTTAATATGAGCCGCTTCAATTTCAGGATCATCATCCGATTTTAAAATAATGAGGGTGTAGCCAGCTTTCCTGCTTTCGTCTTCTACTGCATCAATAAAGGAAGTATAAAACAAATTACTTACTTCGGGTACAATTAATCCAAATACCCTGCTGCTGCTGGTACTTAACTGAATGGCATAAGGGTTAGGTTCATACTCCAGCATTTCTGCCAGTTCCTTTACCTTTTGCTTGGTACTGTCTGCAATATCCGGATGATCTTTTAATGCCCTTGAAGCAGTAGAAATACTGATATTAAGGAGTTGAGAAATTTTTTTAAGCGTTATAGCATCAGACATAGAAGCCCATAATTAAACTTTGGTGAGTAACTAAGTTGTTGATAAGGCATTGATTTAAGCCTAATTGCTGCATTTGCATTACTGTAATTTATCTTTTTGCATAGCAGGTTTGGGAAGCGGAGTGCCAACATGCTGCCATTGCAGCAATTTCGCCTTCATTGCGAGGTAAACACCATTGGTCCATCCAAATCCATCCTGCGATTTATATTCGCCGCCACCTGCATCAAGGTTGGAATTTACCACATTGTATTTCTCCATCATTTTGCCGGTGTTGGTATATACTTTTTCGTTCAATGCCACCCATCGGCTGGCAATATCTTTTGCCATGGCTTTCAATCCATAGTTGTCAAGACCTTTTACAGTTACCCATTGTAATGGCGCCCATCCATTTGGGGCATCCCATTGCTGGCCTGTTGTTTTTAAAGTGGTGACTACGCCACCTGCTTTTAAAAATTTATTCTTTAACACACTTGCAATTGCTGTTGCATTTTGTTTTGGTGCTATATTAAAAAACAATGGGCTAACACCGGCAATTGTTTGTTCTGTGCTTTGCTTTTTTGTTGAAATAATATAATCGTAATACCAGTTTTCTTTAGTGTTAAAACAATATTTATTAATGGCTGATTTTCTTTTTGCAGCCGCAGTATTGTATTGATTGGCGGTTGCTGCATCGCCGGTTTGTTTGTAAGCCTTTGCCAGCGTTAACTCCAGGTTATATAATAAGCCATTAAGATCAACCGGAACCACATTGGTTGTTTGTATAGAGCTGATATTAGCGCCATCTGCAAACCAGCGGCTGCTAAAATCCCAGCCACTTTCTGCACCACTTCTTAACTCTTTAGTCTTTTGCTCAAAGCTGTCTTTAACCTGCTTTGATTCACTTGTGGCAATTTCAAAATCTTCTTTGAAACTTTCCTGCCTTGGTTTTATATCGGCATCATAAAATCGGTTAAGCATACTTCCATCAGGCATTACAACCACATGTTTAGTAGCGGCAGTTTTATCCATCCAGTAATCGTATTCTTTTTGCAACTCTATTTTGTAGGTGCTATACACAATGGCTCCCTTTTTTTCTGCCAGCAGGTTTACCATCATAGCAAAATAAGGAGGCTGACTGCGGCTTAAATAATAGCTACGGTTGCCATTTGGTATATGGCCATAGGTAGTGATGAGGTAAGCAAAATTGTCGATCATGTTTTCAATCATTTCCCACTCATTGCTTTCTTTTAGCCCCAACATGGTAAAATAACTGTCCCAATAGTAAATTTCCCTAAAACGGCCGCCAGGCACAATGTATGGTCGGGGTAATGGTAATAGGGAACTACCTTCAACTGCTTTATCGGGGTTACGTTTTAAAACAGACCATAAATTTTTTATGTGTGTGGCAAGATCCTGTTTGCTATCCGATGAATAATTATTGGTTGGGTTTACAGGCATATCAAAATTATCCGCCACAAATTTCTTCAAATCAAAATTGGGCCCTTTCATCATCCCGTAATCGTACATGATGTCGGCTACTTTTCTTTTGGGTGTACAATCCACAAAAGTTTTACCATCAGGAAAAATGCGCTGTAGTTGTATGGCTGTAAAAAGATCACCATAAATTTCATCCGGTGTAAGCGTTTCTTTTTGTTGCGCTATTAATAATATTGGCAATAAGGCGAAGCAAATAGCAAGCAATTTTTTCATGCTATAAATCTACAAAAAAATTACACCATCTGATAAATCAGTTCATGTTATGTGCAGTTTCTTTAAGAGCGCCTTCCGTTAGATACTATAAAAAAATACTGTCAGCACAAAGCAGTAGCTGTGTGAATCATTTTGTGCAACCGGTCCCGATTTTTATAGGGATTGCACTGATGTAAAAAATGTTTTTAGCAACTTTTATAGAAACGTATTTTATTATACAAAAGAATTAAAGTTTTATAAAAAAAATATAGAATAGGAGCTAATAATATTTTCTTCTATATCCTTGAGAAAAATAAATTTAAGCCATACCAAATTGTATCAGTAAATGTCAGCAGTACTTTGTCATAGCCAATCAACAGCATCTGCAAACATTCTACATATAAAATTGGATAGCTGCTTTACTTTTGTTAGATGAAAAAATTATGCTTCCTGTTATTCATATTCTCCACAGAGCTGTATGCACAAAAAATAAAATCAGCAGCTTTTCATGTAGTGCCGTTGGGTGTAAAAGGTGGTATCGACGAGAGTAATCTCTCTGCCTATCTCGTGGCGCCAATCAATACCAACAATTACGTTTGCCTTGATGCCGGTACCGTAACAGCAGGAATTGAGAAGTCCGTAGCAAACGGCACTTTTACCGAAAATGCAGAAGTGGTATTGAAGCAATACATCAAAGGATACTTTATCTCCCATGCACATCTTGATCATGTATCAGGACTCATCATTACTTCGCCCAATGATTCTTCCAAAACAGTATATGCATTGCCCAACTGCATGACCATGCTGGAAGACTATTATTTTAACGGCGAAGCCTGGACCAATTTTGGGGACGAAGGCAAAGGCTTTCTGCTGAAAAAATACCATTTTAAAAAGCTGGCAGCAGGCGAAGAAACAACCATTGATAATACGGCCATGAGGGTAACCGCCTTTCCGCTGAGCCATGTAAACCCTTTTGAAAGCACTGCTTTTCTAATTCGTAATAGTGATCAATATGTTTTATATCTTGGTGATACCGGAGCTGATGAAATTGAAAAAAGCAATAAGCTGCAATTGCTGTGGCAGCAAGTAGCGCCGCTGATAAAGGAAGGAAAGCTGAAAGGTATTTTTATAGAAGTCTCCTTTCCCAATGACCAACCGGATAGTAAACTTTTTGGTCACCTTACACCCAAATGGCTTATGAAGGAAATGGATGTATTAAGTGCACTTACCGGCACTGAAGCACTGAAGGGTTTCAGCGTTGTAATAACCCATGTAAAACCGCCTACGCTGCGTATCCGCCAATTAACGGAACAATTAAAAGCAGCCAATAAGTTGAGGCTTAACCTTATTTTTCCTGCACAGGGAAAAGCGTTTAACCTTTAGTAGTAAAGAGTGATTTACTTCTTTGTATCTGCATTAAACGTTCTCCAGCTATGCCAAAACTCTTGGTAAGCAGGCAAGGGTTTTAAAGCAGTATTGTTGCCGATTCCTTTTCCATTGATGGTGTATTTAAGATTACCTTGAATTAAAGTATCATTATGTATTGTAAAGTTGTTAGTTGCCTTCGGGTTTTCAAAAGCAAAGAAACTTTTATTATCCTGCGCCAATACCACCACCATATTTTTGCCATCTAATTTGTCGTTGATGATGCGTTCTGCAAGTAACTGGTTCCAGTCGTATGCCTTTTTTTCTTTGCCGGCCTTTACACCAATCACCCATGATTTATCTTTCCAGCTAAGACTGTCCGTACCTGTTAGTTTGCTGGTACTTTTGCCACTTTCAAATTTGCCGGTGGTATCATATTCATTTACAAAGGATGGATCTTCCTGCATTACCAATGAAGCTGGGTTTAACGCCAGCCATTCAGTTAAGGAGGTTTGGGTGCTGAAAAACTCCGTTAGTTTTTGTCCTTTTAATTTTCCGGAGATGGCTTCGCCGGTTGCCTGCCGCCACCAGCTTTTGGTAGTGGCATCTTCCAGCATAGCATTGAAATGGTCCATGCCTACCAGGCGGAATTGCTCCGGCTTTCCATTTACCAATGGTTCATAGACACGTCCTGTTCTGCATACAGTACAATAAGTAATTAATAAAGCTTTGCCACCTACTATATCCTGCACCTGGTGATGATATCCTAAAAATCTTATCGGGTAAGCTTTTGCTTCGCCATTGTTTACTACACCAATTACCAACCGGTTACTGTCAACCTTATTGGTGGCAGCAGTTGCCATTACCACGGTATTGGGTTTGTAAAACATATGGTCAGCAGCCATGTTGAAGTTAGTCATGTAAATTACGGCTGCTAAAATCACCAGCGAAACAGTCGCCTTCCATTTGCATTTCCAGTTGGTACTGAACAAGCCAATCAGCAAAGCGGCAGCAAAAAAAATACGGAAAAGCCATCGCCATTTGTATAAAAAATAAGCGGCATCAATGCTGTTCATTTGCTGGCTGCCGGGCATCGGCATAATGAGGTACACATTGAAAATCTCAAATAGAAGCAGTCCTAAAAATCCAAGGAAAAATACTTTTTTCATTATCATAGTTGTTACTCATTTACCTAACTCATTATTGAAACTAATTAAAATTAAAAACGAACTGCCAGTGATATACTGCTATTGCGGCCATCAGAAGACCATACGCCCGGGCCGGGATAGAAAGTGGGCCTCTTGGTAAAATATTGTTTGTTGGTAAGATTGCTCAGGTTAACTTTTAACTCCAGGTTTTTCGAGAACCGGACGGAAGCATTTATATCCAATAATCCATATGATGGAACAAGGCCTGTTGCACCTGTTGCTTTTGGTGGTATAACAGTATTGAGCGCATCTGCAAATGTTGCGCTGGTATAACTGTACAATGCGGAGAAACTAACTTTCTTATATCTTACCGTTGCCCCATTTCTGGTAATACAATCAGGAGCACTTTCTACTTTATTACCCCTAATATTAATATTTTCTGTTCCGGATTTTACAATGGCATTGGTGTACCGGGCATGTGTAAACGCAGTAGAAGTAAACACAGACAAGCTCATAGAATTTCCAATTACCCAGTCTGCCTGCATAAATAATTCAATGCCGGAAGTAAATGAATTGCCGATATTGGTTCTGTAGGTATAAAATGCACCTGTGTTGTCTGTTTCCGCCAATGTGCCAAAGCGATCGTTGTACTTCAGTAAAAATCCATTGATGTCCCATCTCAAAAATTTCCAGTTGCCCCTAAAACCCAGTTCAGCATTATATCCTTTGGCATCTTTGATATTGGGATCTACTTTTTCATACAAAGAGGCAGGGATAACGTCTTTGAAAAGCATGGGATGATAACTTTCTGACCAGCCTCCATAGAGTTCCATGTTTTTTGCTGGTTTATATAAAAAGTTAGCACCCAGTAAAGGAAAATTATGTTTGATAGAAACAGGGATGGCATTGGCAGGGTAATAACCGATGATGCCTGTCATATCCGTTTTGCCTGATTCTATACGGGCACCGACATTTATAGAAAGATTGCTGCTTACTTGAAATTTATTCTCAGCAAACAAGGCTACATTTTTTGTTTTAAGCTGAACATCTCTTCCAAAGCCTGGCTTTACCAATGTAACTTCATAGTCGCTGCCGGTAGTGCCAACCCCAAGCTGTTGCCGGTGCAGGTCGTTATTCATGTACTGCATACCCGCTGCAAGCTGACTTTTTTGTTTACCCAACTGGTATTGCTGCAGCAAACGCAGTTCGGTTGTATAACTGTTAAAATGATCAATGTCTACTTGCCTGTTATTGTACTGAAGTGTAGCAGTAACAACGCTGTCGGCTATATTGGTGGGCTTGTCAAACTGTACACTGCTCCTGCTGCCCAGCACAGCAGAGGATGTAAGCTGCAATTTTGTACTGGCAGAAACCTGCCAGTTAACAGTAACAGAAGGAACATTGATATCGGGGCTGAAATAATTACGGGAACGGGTGGCTTGCCTTGGATCGGCATAAAACATACTGTCTGTTAAAGGGCCGGGTATGCGGTAAGTATATTTTGACCGGGCCCATTCTGCCCGGATAGAAAACTTTTTGTTCGGTTGCCAGGTCAATACAATGCCCTGCGCCTCGGAACTTGTGTGTTCGTTTTTACGATATCCGTCCCTTGATTTTTTTTGTATGTAGGCATAATATTTAAATTTGCCTGTTTTACCACCAATTGCATTGTAAGAACTTAATAAATTGTAAGAACCAACAGTGGTTATATTTTCAAAACCCA
>JAYWAU010000005.1:0-2713 GCA_043782265.1 Ferruginibacter sp.
GAAACTTTTACTACTGCTATCAATTCGTCTAAAACTGTATTGGTAGATTTTGGAGCAGAATGGTGTCCGCCATGCAAAAAAATGGAACCTGTTTTAAAAAGTTTACAGGCTAATAATCCCGGAAAATTTTCTTTGGTAAAAGTAGATGGAGGAAATGACCTGGATATACTAAAACAATATTCGGTAACAGCATTGCCTGTATTTATTCTTTTTAAAGATGGTAAACAGGTTTGGCGTAAAGATGGTGTGGCTGAAGAAAAAGAAATAGCCGCAGCTTTATTGCAATAAATTATTCCTGCGATAATTCTTTTATAAAATCACTCACTAAATAACTGATTAGTTTACCGGTAGTTTCATTCTTTCTGCCATCCGCCAATTGGCTCGCTCCCTCACAAATATGCAGGTAAGCAACTTTAGCATCTTGTGCTGCAAAAGTTACATATTGCCGTGCCTGTAAAACAGTTATACCGCCCGGTAACACATCGTTGCTTAATACCTGCTCAATACAGTTAAGGTCCAGTTCAATACCCGAATAAGTATCTTCTGTAAATCCTGTTGCATGTGACACAGACTGTATAAAATTTTTTCTTTCATGGATAAAAATCTCTTCGTAAGTGATGTAATCAATAAAGGGATTGTTATGCACATCCATCAATACGTTTTGCGACAGGGTATTTTCATGCACTCCAATAATACAATATTTACCCAGGTAACCATCTTCTTCTGCATAATGAAACCCATTGCCATTGTGCCTTCCCTCTGTAGCACTAAAGTCAGCATGCGCATCTAAATTGATGCAGTTTATTTGTGCCAATGGAATTACTTCAGCCTTGTACAACCCTTTGGCAGTTCCTTTAATAATTGGGTAAGCATTATTATGTCCGCCGCCAATAACAATAGGTATTTTTTTGAGGGCGGTAATTACTTTTATCATATCCTCCACCGCATCATCAATCATGTTAATTGCATGGCGGTAAGCTTCTATTAATTCATCTTGGTTATAGGCATTATTTTCTATCAAATATTTTATATCACCAAAATCAAAATGACCCAATAATAAAATATTCTCGCCAGTTAAAAAATCATTGCTTTGGTTGTTTAAAAACCCGGATAAGAATGGCAACCAGGCTGTATCTGCACCGCCAATACCATAGTTTGCCTTAACACCAATATCTTCCGGAATACCCAGTATTACATATTTTGCCGGTGATTGGCTTAGAGCTTCTGCCCAATTATCCTTACTTGTTAAATGTTTTATCCGCTCTCCTATTTTGGTTTCAAAACGGCGAATTTTAGTAAGCGATAGAATATCTTCCTTAGTGTAAAACTTAAAATGTTTCATATAGGGAAGTTAAGAAAAATGGAATTCATTTTTTCAATAAAATTTAATTAATTTGAGTGTACTATTTAATGATAACCGTTTTAAAGATCAACCCTTTTTTTCAGAATTTAAAAGAATGCCATGTTACTACCTACTTTGATTGAGCAATTTCTACAAACCAATTACGAGTTATCGAAAGAGCAAATTGAATCTTATCAAACCAATAGGTTCATCAAATTAAAAGAGGTTTTAAATGAAGAAACACTTGGTTTTTTTAATAAAAAAATTTCGGCAAGGGTTGATAAAATGAATACGGTAACTACCAGTTTAGAAGAAAGAGGTACTTATGGCAAAGCTTTTTTACAACTTTTTAATTTATGGTGTGAGGATGAAATAGTGAAAGAATTAATCTTTAGTAAACGACTGGCAAAAATTGCAACCGATTTAATGCAGGTAGATGGAGTAAAAATATATCACGATCAGGCGTTGTTTAAGGAAGGTGGTGGTGGCATAACACCCTGGCACGCCGATCAATATTACTGGCCGCTTGAAACAGACAAAACTGTTACTGCATGGATACCGTTACAAGCAATTCCACTCGAGAATGGCCCATTGGAATTTAGTGCCGGCAGTCATCAAATTGTAGAAGGCAGGGAACTTGAAATTGGTGACGAAAGTGAAACTATCATTCAGCAAAAATTAAAAGTAACCGATTATAAACATGTAATTGAACCATTTGATGCAGGTGAAATAAGTTTCCATTCGGGTTGGGTATTTCACAGGGCAGGCGCTAATTTCAGCAATCAAATGCGAAAAGTAATGACCATTATTTACATAGATAAAGACATGAAACTAAAGAATCCAGAAAACAAAAATCAAATCAATGACTGGAATACCTGGTGCCCCGGAGCCGAAATTGGTGAAGTAATTAATTCTCCTTTAAACCCTATTTTATACCAATACTAAAAGTTTGTATTTAAGATTTGTTGTAGCAGATATCACTTGCAAAAAAAATAATTTAAAATTAGCAAACCCTTTGGCATAATCTATGCCCTAATAAATTATAAAACATATATCATGGATATTATCATTCAATCTTTAGGCTTTAAGGCAGGCGACTCATTAGAGCATTTTATCAAAGAAAAAATTAGTGGATTAAAGGCTGATAACATAATCAGAGCCAATGTTACGTTGTTTAAAGGACCAGATTCAGCACCGGAAAATAACTATTGTGAAATTCGGCTTGAAGTACCGGGTAATGATCATTTTGTAAAAAAGAACAGCCCCTATTTTGAGACATCTGTCAGCCAATGTGTGGATGTGTTGACTCAAATGATTAATAAGACAAAAGACATCAATGTAAACAGACGTCAATCAAATATTATTGAAGCA
>JAYWAU010000006.1:0-2712 GCA_043782265.1 Ferruginibacter sp.
ATCTTGTGGCTTTACTTGATGAAGACCTGGCGATAAGAGATGGCGCTGACCATGCCTTCTATACACAATTTAATAAGATAGTAAACATCCGTAATGCCATCGTTTGCTATGTTGACAATAAACCAACAGGCTGTGGTGCATTTAAACAATATGACCAAAAGAAAGTAGAAATAAAAAGAATGTATGTATTGCCTGAATACCGGGGGAAAGGTATCGGCGTTGCCATTTTAAAAGAATTAGAATTGTGGGCAACAGAATTAAATTTCTCTGCATGCATTTTAGAAACCGGTAAAAAACAACCGGAAGCAATACGGTTGTATCAAAAAGCAGGATACGCTATAATTAAAAATTATGGGCAATATGAGAATATTGAAAACAGTGTTTGTATGATAAAGGCTATTTTGTAAAATGAATATTATAAAAAACGGGCTTCAACAGGTGCACAAAGTATTGCCGTTAGCTGTGCTACCAGACTTGAATCTTATACATTTAAAAAATGCCCGCCCGCCTAAATGCCATACAGACGGGGAAACAATAACATTAAAAGTTTTCCTTTATAATAAGTTAGAGAGTATTGGAATTTTTTGTAAGCAAAATGCAACGCTTAATAATATCCTTAAAAATAAAGCCGGTGCCCTGTGGAGCCGCACACACAAGTGCTGGCATGTGCCCTGCACCGAAATAAATTATGCAAAGCTTGTTAATACCTTATCCGGAAAAGCCATTTTACAAATTGATTCCTTAAAAGAATATTTAGAAAAGAAAAAAAATAAACCAATCACACCTGCACTATGGAATAAATCTATTGAAAAACAGCAAACAAAAAAATCAGTTTCACAAGCCTCTGTAAAGCATACCACAAGTAAAGAAAATAAAGAAGCACTTCAACAATTTCATCAGCAATTAATATTAAAAGGTTTCAGTGTATCCACCATCCGTACTTACTCTAATGAATTTGTACAATTTTTAAACACAATAAATAAGATACCTGCCGGTACGTTTAATACTGCCCGCATTAAAGATTATCTGCAATATTGCTTTGAAAAATTAAAGCTAAGTGAGAATACATTACACAGCCGTATAAATGCATTAAAATTTTATTACGAACAGGTACTTAAAAAAGAAAAATTTTTTTGGGAAATACCAAGACCAAAGAAGCAGGATCAATTACCGAAAGTATTAGGAGAAAATGAAATAGGGCGGATGTTTAATGCTATCAGTAATATTAAACATAAAGCAATACTTTTTACAGCATATAGTGCAGGCTTACGGGTAAGTGAAGTTGTTAATTTAAAAATTAAGGATGTTGATAGCGACAGGATGCAATTATTTATTGAAAAGGCTAAAGGTAAAAAAGACCGTTATGTGGGATTAGGCATTTTATTGCTGGATGTATTAAGGGCCTATTTAAAAAGCTGCCGAACAATGCCATTGAAATATGTATTTGAAAATCCTCAAAGTCCGGGTGAAGCTTATAGCACCAGGAGTGCTCAAAAGATATTTCAAACAGCTAAAGAGAAAGCAATGATAAATAAAGATGTGGGCATACATAGCCTTCGCCATAGTTTTGCAACACATTTATTAGAGAAGGGAATTGATATTAGGTATATAAAAGATTTGCTTGGGCACTTGAGCATAAAGACAACAGAGAAATATTTGCATGTTAAAAAAGAGACTTTAATAAATATTCCCAATGTTTTGGATGAACTAAATAAATCAATTACTTTGAACTGGTAATTGGCTTGACGCAACTCAACAATACAAAAAACGAACAAGGGCAGTGATGAAAATCAATGAATTATAAAAATGGTGAGTTGCGTGTTATTCATAAATACAAACGTTGTAGGCAATGGGATCCGCATTCTTTCAAACTCCGCAATAAAAAATAAACCGACTTGGATTAATCGTTATTTTAAAATAAACAACACATTACTTTATGAACCGAAGAAAATTTGTTAAGAATTCCACATTGACAGCTTTTGGAATGGCAACATTTGGTGCTATTAATTGGAATGGCAAAAGCTTTGAAGGAGACACCGTAACCACCAGCGATATCTTAGGTCCGTTTTACCGCCCTGGGTCACCTATGAGAAGCAACTTAATTCCAGCAGGATCAACAGGCGACGTAATGCATTTAGAAGGAATTATTTTTAAAGAAGATGGAAAAACACCGATATCTAATGTGCTCATCGAGGCCTGGCAATGTGACGAAAATGAGCATTATGATAATGTTTCTGACGACTATTTATTTCGGGGCGCAGTAAAAACGGGTAGAGACGGTAGGTATGCATTTAAAACTATAGTGCCAGTACCATACAAAGACGGTGATGCATGGAGGCCAGCACATATTCACATGAGAATTTCAAGTAATGATCATCAGGATCTTATTACACAAATATATTTTAAAGGAGATCCCCACATTGAAGAGGATGCATCAGCCAAGTCCCCACAATCCCTTAATCGTATTTTGAAAATAAAGAAGAATTCTTCCAATGAAAACTTTGTGAAGTTTGATGTTGTGATGGGCAAGACCTTTAAATTGAATGATGCAGGATATAAGAAAATCACAGGACTTTATAAGTTGAAAAATGGAATGGCTGAATTTACGAGGGAGGACGATTTACTTTTTTTCAAATTAAACGGACAATTTATGGAGGGGTTAATGTACAAAGGAAACAATTCATTTGAAGGTGGAATTGGCTTTAATAAAGT
>JAYWAU010000007.1:0-7519 GCA_043782265.1 Ferruginibacter sp.
GCTCATTCCTTGAAATTAAAAAGATAATACTTACTCCTTTATTCACCTGGTCACATCCTGATGAATGGAGTGCTCAATTAGTAAAGAATGGGTTGATGATAACAATTACCTGCATCAATAGTAATGGAGTGAAAGTAAGCCAGCCTTATTCCGTATCATCTTATAACAGCCCATATTACTATCAGCCGGTATTTTCATTAAGCCAGTCTATCAAAATACCTGATAGCTTATGGGAAAAAGTACCTTACAAAAAAGATTATCCCATACAGGTTACTATAGAGATGACTGGCACTGCAGATAAATTTGATTTTGATGTGATGCTGGTTTATGATGAGGCGTGAAGATGAATTGGCTGAAATCAAATTAGTAAATTGCAAAACTGACAGATCCGAATAATTAAAAACCATAAAAAATTAAACGAGTAACTTATTGTATATCTAAACACTGTTAAATGAAGATATTTAAAATACAAATTGAGAATTTTCGCTTGCTTAGAAATTTTTCTATGGATTTAGAGAATGAGCTTTCGTTAATTATTGGTAAAAACAATACTGGAAAAACCTCAATATTATTCATACTTGAGAAATTTTTAAATCAACCAGATAAAAATAAATTTTCCTTTGATGATTTTAATATTGAGTTGAAAAAAGAATTGAAAACCCTTATTGAAAGCCCGGATTTAGTGCCTGAAGACGATTTTTTCTTTTCAGGAATAAAACTTAAAATTTTCATAGAATACAATAAGCATGACAACTTATCAAATGTTAGCCGAGTAATTATGAGGGAACTATTTCCCTTTCAACGCTCTCAAAAAAATTTTATGGGGAAAAATTGAAATTTTCCGATGCGGATTTGAGTGGTTGTAATTACTTGCTGTGCTGGCGGACGAACATATTCTCATTTGTAACAGCTCCTTTAATCTTTTGACTAACTTAATTGTTTACAACAAAATTAAAGGTGATAAAATTTATATGAGCCTTTAAATAAAAGCTTTATCTTTAAATGCTTTTGTAATTTGAATTTTTCTAAATTATTGTCTATATACTGCTCGAACATTGTTACTAATGATCACTGATCTGATTTATTGGATTTATAAAGCAGCTATCACATTAATCGGAAAATACAAATTATTAAGTAATAACTAGCTATCCAAGCCATTCCTTTCTTTTTATTCTTCTACTGCTTCCCTAGTTAGTTAAAATCTTGCAACACCTCTCCTTTGGCTATTTGAATGCTTACCTCTGCGTTAAAGATTTATAGGTATTCCTATACATACTTATTATGAAAAGTAACCAAGACAAATTAATTAATGGTGGACGATATGCATCTATTCAAAATAATGCTGCATCCCAAAGTACTCAAACCGGCAATAATAAAGAAGAGAGTAATCAAATGAAAGTTCCTCAGATCAGCCTACCAAAAGGAGGAGGTGCAATAAAATCTATTGATGACAAATTTCAGGTAAATGCTGCCAATGGTATCGCAGGTTTCAGCGTTACTTTTCAATTTTCTCCTTCCCGCAATAGCTTTAGGCCTAGCATCGCTTTGAGTTACAATTCAGGAAGCGGCAATGGAATCTTCGGTTTGGGATGGAACGCTGAACCACCTTCCATTACGAGAAAAACAGAAAAAAAATTATCGGAATACAATGATCTGGAAGAATCTGTCACCTTTATTTACGTCTTCAAGTCATTATTTAAGTACACTCAATTTAAAAAAATAGTGTTATGAGCTATACCTATCAAAGCTGGGGCACTGAGTACCCCAGGATTGCGGTCGATCTTACCGGTAACCATGCAGCAGATATTATTGGCTTTGGCTATGATGGCGTATGGGTTTCTTTAAACGACGGTCAGGGTAATTTTAGCCCTCCCAATATTGGCGTAAACGATTTCTGCATAGCAACGGGCTGGTCAATTGAAAAGCATGTACGTTTTTTAGCAGTTCTTACAGACACTGGTTATCCGGATATTATTGGCTTTGGAGATGCCGGCGTGTATATTGCAAGGGGCAATGGCGACGGCAGTTTTCAACCGGCAGAATTTGTGCTTGCAGATTTTGGATACAATTCTAGCTGGACGCCAAGTGAACACCCCCGCTTTGTAATGGATTTAAACGGAAATGGCAAAGCAGACATTATTGGCTTTGGAGATGCCGGTGTATGGACAGCCATGAACAAAGGAGATGGTACTTTTTACCCTGCACAATATATCCTTGCAGATTTTGGGTTTAACCAGGCATGGCGGGCAGCAAAACATCCCAGGTATCTGGCGGATGTAGATGGAGACGGCAAGCCCGATATAATAGGCTTTGGCGATGCAGGTGTGTATGTGGCCCTGAACAAAGGCGATGGCACATTTTCCCCGGCAAAACTGGGCCTTGTTGGATTGGGTTATAACCAGGGCTGGCAGGTAAATAAACACCTGCGGCTGGTGGGCGATATACTCGGCACTGGAAAAGCATCTATTGTTGCAGCACGGGAGGATGGGGAGGTTCTTGTTGCATGGGGAATTGGTAATGGCACTTTTCAGGTACCAAGATCTGCCGGCGTTTCGCTCGGGTACCTTTATCGGTTTTTTCAATCTGACCCCAGCATTGATTTTTCATCCTACCTTGTTTTTTTGGCCAACGTTACCGGCAATGGACAAAGAAAACAGTTGATTGCTTTTGGTGACACGAGGGTTTTAACGGTAGATTTTACAAACGAACCTGCGTCGCTTGTTTTTGCAACTACAGATTTTGCTATCAACAGCGGCTGGAAGATTGATACCACCATACGCACGGTTGCAAACATTGGCGGTGCCGGAAAGGCCGGAATTGTGGGCTTTGGCGATGCCGGTATCTATACAGCCATGAGCAAAGGCGACAATACTTTCCTGCAACCAGCCAATTTTGTGCTGGCAGATTTTGGGCGAATTTCCGGAAGGGTTGTCAATTCAATTACCGTTGACTTCAAAATGACAGGCGATAACCTGGACGATGAAACACAGCTTCACCTTTTTATAAAAAACCGCAAAAGCGATACCTCCGATTCCGGTGATCCCGGATCACTCGCGCAGCACATACAAAACTATGCAGATGCAGAGAATAACTGGTTCGAAAAAAATGCTTACCTGGGATGTGCGCTGTCCGCAAATGTGGGCGGCGGTTTTGGCGATGGCGACACCAGGCGGGTAAATATTTTATTGCGCAAAAAGCCCATTCCGGTTGAAGAACTCAACCTGCCGCAGATAATTATTTTTATCATTCCCAGTGGTGATGACACCTGGAAATTTGAATATACTGTAACACTATCGCTGGACGACGGAACGCAATTGCCGGCATTTGGTTCAAATGTGAATGGTATCACCGGCATCATCATGGATCAGGACAATCCCAGTTATTCAGGAATAGGTACCGAATTAAACCCAGGACGGCAAGTCACACCGCCCCAGGAGCAATACAAATCGCCCATACTGAGCCGTGCAACCATTGAATTCAAAACGCACAACAATGATAAAAGCAGCACCACTGTTGTAAACGTACATATCGTCAATAGAAAATCCAGTACAGAAAGCCAGGACATTTCAGTTGTTTCAGACATTGCCACCAATCAATATTTTGATGACCCCAGCGATTATATCTACGAACTGCCCATTGCAGCCAATAACATCTATTTACACGAAATTATTTTACCGGTTGTGTATATTCATATCGTTCCTCATGATGACAACGAAACCTGGATCTTTGACTATACAGTCACGTTCTATTTCGGCAATACCCAACCATACATCTGGAATACTTCGGGTGTCATTTTAGAGAACGCTCACCCCAAGCACATGGGCGTTTATAGCGGGCGACCTATCAAACGCAACCCGCAGGCATCATTGACCTTTTCGCCTATTGTCCGGCACAAAAACATTTCGCTGGATTATGTAAACCAAAAGCTAAATGAATTTTTGCTCAGCAGGCAAGTAAAAGGGAGCCTGGATCCCATTATAAAAATCCTCGTTAATAATACAAATGATTTGATAAAATCCCTGGGATTTACTTTTAAGACAAACGTCGACTATGCTGCACCCAGATCTTATAGTGACATACAGCAAATTGACAATGCTCCACCGCCAGCGAATGTAATATTGGGACCAAACGACCGTATGGGCTTTAAATACTCACACAATATGAGCGATATGCAGACTTTTTTTAACAAGTTTCACCTGGGCTCCCTGGTGCAGGAGCAGGTGAATGATGTTAATCTGGAATCATTGCGCCTGCCTATCGATACCAATAATTTGCAAACCCCTTTACAGCTCGAAATCCACTTTGAAACGGACGGACCCGAAGAAGTTACCGGTGATCAAAGCATTGATATAAAAACGCTTTTTTTAAAAGCGTTGCTTACTTTAAGACCAGACCTGGATAATGGGGTGGTGGATTTGATGGCATGGATGAAGGATATTAGTAAAATACAATTAACCCTCTACCCGCAGGTCAATCAGCCTTTCGTTTATTACAATGGTATTTTTTTGGGAAATCCAATAAGTGGCAAAATAGGTCAGGGTACTGGCGGATTTGCAAGTTACGATGACCTCGTACAAAGCCTTATCGACGAGGTGTACGAATTTAAACTTGATGACGACATTTCTTTCTCCTTCTTTGTTGATGTAGTGGCATTAATAATAGGTTCCATTGCCGGCCTTCTGGGCGGTGCGTTGTTAGGCCCGCTTGGGGCAATTACGGCGCTTTCCCTGGGTACAATTTTAAGTATTGATAAATTAAAAACTTACCTGGGTGATAAGATTAGCGGAATGGCGCAAAACAAGTTTATGGCTGCCAGGGATACTTTAAATTCACTGGCAAGTTCGGTGCTGATGGGTGGCGTTGTGAACAGTGGCAATACAGGGCCCCTTCCCTATCCAAACCCATGCAGGCTCACAGGCCTGCAATTGAATAATGGCTCACTTACATTGGATTATATCGGGCCCCAAAACAACTTTCAGTTTCCACCGCCGTGCAAAGCAGATTGGTCTGGGGGACCGCTCAACTCCGGCACCCTGGCTAATATCGATCACATCATTGTTCTTACCATGGAAAACCGTTCTTTCGACCATATGTTGGGATATTTGAGTCTGCCATACGGGAAAGGAGGGATGAACCGTACCGATGTAGATGGCCTCAAGGAAGGAAAGTTCAATCTATGCAATGGAAGAACGATAAAACCCTTCCATCTGCCTTACGGAGACACTATTTTTTCTCCGGGACCATCGAACAGCTTTGAACCAACTGCCACTGCAGTAAATGGCGGTAGAATGGACGGATTTGCGCAGGTACATGCCGATGAGTATGGAAACACTTTGGCACACCGGGTGATGGGATACCATAGCTACGATAATGTGCCGACCTACGACGCGCTGGCAAGGGAATTTGCTATTTGTCATCGTTGGTTCTGTTCCTTTCCCGGCGAAACATTCCCCAACCGTTATTTTGAACTAACGGGAAGGCCGAATATAGACCCATGGGGCTTATGGGATTATGCCACTGATAATGTTATACCATTTTTATTTACAGACACTATATTCGATCATTTGTCGGAACAAGGCGTTTCGTGGAAATATTTTGAACACAGCCCATGCCAGTTGCGGCTTTTTGAACGGCATACTTTTGACGCTGAAAACGTGGTCAGCTATAACGATCCGGAATATGGTTTTGCTAACCTTGCCTTGTCCGGCGGGCTTCCATCGGTTAGTTTTATCGATCCTCATTTCAAAGATTTTCCACCAAACAGTTTTTGCGACGAACCACCTTCTGATATACGCAACAGCCAAAAATTTATTGAAGATTTGGTAGGTATTGTACGCGCCAGTCCAAATTGGGAAAAGACCCTGTTGATTATAACCTATGATGAGCATGGCGGATTCTATGACCATGTGCCGCCTCCTGTTGCCGCACAAGTATCGCCAGAACTACCAAAGACTACTGGTTTACGTGTTCCTACTTTTATTATTTCCCCCTGGATAAAACGAGGATCTGTATTTGGACATGATAGCACAGTAATTAATCCTAATCCCCCGGTAAATGAAAACGAATTGATCAGACCATCAATTTTTAACGACAGTCTTCATTTTGATCATACCTCAATTTTAAAAACCATTGCAAGAAGATTTTTGAGTAAAAACCCGCCATACATGGGTGCAAGGTATGCGGCGGCACATGATCTTTCTGAGGTGTTGAGCACTGAACTGCAAAAAAACACTGATCAATTTTTGCCATTCGTTCCATATACCCTTGATTATGAGCATACAAAAATGAATTTGGATGTTCGCAACGGGGATCGTTCGCTGCATGCATTGTTACAGACAAGCGCTGCCAATGCGTTGAACATACCCGATTCGCAAAAATTCAGGTTTGAAGATGCCGGAGACGGGTTTGTGTATATCCGTACTTTTGCAGGACTGTTTGTTACTGTAATATTTTCCGGAAAACCAGTCATTCTTCCTGTCAATGCGGTGCCGGTTTATCATGTTGAGCAAAATTTAAAGTTTCCATTCGGTTCTGTTGGATCAAAAGATCCCAATCTTCAAAAATGGAAGTTGGTGGCTGGAAATAATGTGGTAGCGTTTAATACTGGTTTTGTTGTGTATTCGGCAGCTTTTCCAAATTTGGTTTTGCAAGCAGGTAACAGTGCCGCGGCTGCGGGAGTGCCTGCTGTTATACTGAGCATACCAACACCCACAACCAATCGTTTGGTAAAACCGAATCAGTGGAATATTACTTCTCCGCTTCTTCCAAGCGGCGTAGTGGTCGAATAGTTGTAAAGATGTAAGATGGATTTTTTGTATGGGTGTAATATTTTTTTGACATCCGTAATAATTTTTATAGCAATTATATTGTTCTCAAAAATGGAAACATATCTTTCCATAAAGCATCCAATCGAACATTTATGGAATCCGTGAGGGGACTTATATCTGAGTCGATCAATCGTAATGCCCAATTATAGTGATCTTGATAATGAGGAGAATGACTCGGGTCGTGATCTTCGAACACTCCATAATTAATTAGTCGAACCGATACGGTTGAATAGTATTCAGCTATCATTGCGGCAGTGATAGCAGTTCCCGGTTTTGAGAGTGATGGATTTAGACTCGGCTAATAATGTGGTTGTATTAGGCTTTGAATATACCCTGGCATATATTGACTTTGTACGGATGAAAAATGCCTACATTGAATTTAAAAAAGCCGAAGAATCAAAGTTGAATGATGATAAAACTTACGTTATAAAAGGAACAAATGATTTTTTAAAACAAAGGCAGGCTGACGATTTTGTGTTGCATAGAAAATCCTTTGAGTATGATGTGGTAACATGTACAGTAAATGAAGCCGTCTATTTGAATTTAATTAGCGAAGAAATAAGCATAAAAGAAATAGTCAACTTTAAATTTATAAGTCCAAGAAGGGGTGCATTTAAAATTGTCGCATCCTCATTACGCAGCCTTTTTAATTAACTGTATCACTTTATCCCATTGCCCATTCATTGTAAGTA
>JAYWAU010000008.1:0-2709 GCA_043782265.1 Ferruginibacter sp.
TTCAGCAATTTAAAACCACAACTTTTAACATTACTGGCATCAATAAAAAATAAACCACAAGTCGATAATTCTTTCCTGCATCAACATTTTGATAAAGATGCGCAATGGAAATTTGGTATCCAACTATTACAACAAATTGGTTTTGATTTTGAAGCTGGCAGACAGGATATGAGCGTACATCCTTTCACTACAAGTTTTAATAACCAAGATGTAAGGGTTACTACAAGGGTTGATGAAAATGATTTTGGAAACATGACATGGAGTTGTATGCACGAAGGTGGCCATGCCTTATACGAACAGGGTTTACCTGCTGAACAATATGGTTTGCCTTTAGGGGAGTATTGCAGTTTGAGTGTACATGAAAGCCAGAGCCGCTTATGGGAAAAGAGTGTGGGGCGTGGACTACCTTTCTGGCTGCACAATTTTACAGGGTTAAAAACGTTGTTCGCTGATCAGTTTAAGAATATTTCAGTAGATGCTTTTTATAAAGGAATTAATAGAGTGGAGCCATCTTTGATAAGAACTGAGGCGGATGAATTAACCTATCATTTTCACGTAATGATTCGATATGAAATTGAAAAAATGCTGATTGACGGAAGCATCTCTACAAAAGATATTCCGGCTTATTGGAATGAGCACTACAAGCAATATTTAGGTGTTAGTGTACCCGATGATAAAAGAGGCTGTTTGCAGGATATTCACTGGAGTCATGGAAGTTTTGGTTATTTCGCTACCTACAGCCTTGGAAGTATTTTGGCAGCGCAATTGTATGCAGCGATTGAAAAAGAAAACGGCTCTGTAAATAAAGAGGTTGCGGAAGGCAATACATCAACAATATTGAATTGGTTAAGAGAGCATATTCATCAATACGGACGACAGTACACATCGCAGGAACTGTGTACAAAAATCACAGATGAACCAATGAACACTAAATATTTTATTGATTATGTCACAAAAAAATACCAACAAATTTACAATTTCTAAACTAAATAAAATGTCAGCAATTGTTTTTAAAAGAAGTTTACGGGTAGCGGCTGTTTGCTGTATGTTGCTTTGCATAATGGGCAGTTGTAAAAAACTGGCACTGGCTACTGCAAGTCAAAGCGATATTGAGAAATATTTTGCAGAAAATGTATTGAACAGAACTTTTGTTGTTGATTTTGCAAGTAATAACGGCACCGACATAACCAGCCAATATACAGGCTGTGATTTTGTTTTAACAAACACAACTTCCTATTACAATGGTAATATGACCGGGACAAAAAATGGCGTTACCTATTCAGGTACCTGGAGCACTAATAGCGATTACAGCAAACTCGTTATAAATCTTACTACGCCTACTATCCCCACAGAATTTATCTTTTTAAACGGTGACTGGAAATTCACCAAAAAAGATGTACCGGTTTTAAAATTGGCTCCCTACGCTTCTTCGGAACCAAAAATTTTGTATATGAGAAGATTGTGATAATTGTTCCGCAGAGGAGTTTATTCTACTGATAGCTCTGTCAGTAAGCCTGCGCAACTGTGGCTCAATAACAAGTGTATATTGTTTATTCATTTTGGTAATAATCGTTTTGTATTACAAATACGCTGTTTAGCGGAAAGCCCTCATTTTAGCTATTTTATTTATCAACCGTATACTAAAGTTTATTATTGCACGTTTTAGAAAAGCACGCAAATGCTACCAAAGAAATCTTAATTCTGAACCCATGAAAAACGATGTACACATTATACTGTGTTGCATACTTATGCTGCTCTCAACCTTGCAGATAAAGCCGCAGTACATCCATTTTCCACAACCTGTTGAAACAGCTTCTTTACGCAATCCTGCTCTGGCAAGCCTTTCCGAAGACGATTTACAATTACAAACTATTTTAGATACACAATTGCAAAATGTAACTATTCCATATCACTCCATTTTTGTAAAGGGAGAATATAAACAATACGTTATCCTCAATTTTAAATCTTTTACAATTACATTATCAAAATGTCGTGTTCTAACAAGCTAAGACCTTTTGTTTTTATGGATTGTTTGGATAACAAGAACCCCCTTTTTACAGGGGGTTTTTTGTGTCTCTTTGTTTTAACTAAATATAAATTCCCAAGATTGCTGACCCATTATTTATACTCCTGTCATTACGAAATAATATTTATCCTGTCTTTCGCAACGCAGACCTATATTTAAAATATACCCGGTTACCTATATTTAAAATCCGAAACTTTATTAAACGATAAACAAATAATTATACATAACATTTTTTACGCTTAATTTGAGCTAAATAATTTTTATGAACAGAAGATTTTTTTTACGCAGCGGGTCTGTTGCTTCTCTTGGTTTAGCCACCCCGGGTTTAACATTGTTTGATCAGCAAACAGGTAGTAAAGATGTAAATGCAAATCAGTTACCAGGTAATTTTGAACTGGATGAAATTACCATTGATGAACTGCAACAAAAAATGCAGACCGGCCAGACTACTGCTGTTGCCATTACCGGTTTATATCTTAAACGCATTGCTGCCATTGATAAAGCAGGGCCAACATTAAATTCAGTAATAGAAATTAATAAGGCCGCTTTATCAATAGCAGCCGCAATGGATAAAGAAAGAAAAGCAGGGAAAGTGAGAGGACCTTTACATGGCATCCCTGTTTTAATAAAAGACAACATCAATACTGCAGAGGAGATGATGACAACCGCAGGAGCATTGGCAT
>JAYWAU010000009.1:0-7502 GCA_043782265.1 Ferruginibacter sp.
TGTTATTCCCTGTGCAAATGGAACGGATGCATTGCAGATTGCTATGATGGCGCTTGATTTAAAACCGGGTGATGAAGTAATTACACCATCATTTACTTATATAGCAACAGTTGAGGCCGCAGCTTTATTACAGCTACAGCCTGTTTTTGTAGAAGTAGATAAACAGACTTTCTGTATGAACCCGGAGGCAGTAGAAAAGGCCATTACACCCAAAACAAAAGCCATTATTCCAGTGCATTTATACGGTCATGCTGTTGAAATGGAAAAGATAATGGCCATAGCAAAAAAGTATGATTTATTTGTAATAGAAGACAATGCCCAGGCTATTGGTTGTGATTATACATTTAGCAATGGTACAGTTTCTAAAACCGGAGGTATCGGTCATATTGGATGTACCTCGTTTTATCCATCAAAAAATCTAGGCGCATTTGGCGATGGAGGTGCAATATTTACCAACGATGAAACGTTAGCAGGCAAACTACAAAAGATAGCAGCCCATGGGCAAAGCAAACGGTATTATCATGATGTAGTTGGTTGTAATTCCAGGTTGGATGCAATACAAGCGGCAATACTTGATATTAAATTAAAGCATTTGGATGAATATATTGCAGCCAGAAGAAAAGCTGCTGCTATTTATGATAAAGGTTTTGAAGGCAATGAAAATATAATAATACCCCATAGAGCTTCGTACAGTAAACATGTTTTTCATCAATACACTTTAACATTGATTGATAAAGATAGAGATGGACTAAATAAGTTTCTTTCAGAAAAGGGAGTGCCTTCTATGATTTACTATCCGGTTCCCTGCCACAAGCAAAAAATGTTTGCTGCATTTGGTGGTGGAAATTATCAACTACCCATAACAGACTGGTTAACGGAAAGAGTTATTTCTTTACCAATTCACACAGAGCTTGATGAGGAACAACAGCATTTTATTATTTCAAATGTATTAGATTATATAAATTCAAATTAAGAAGTACCATGAAAATTGCAGTAGTTGGAACAGGATATGTAGGTTTAGTAACCGGAACATGTTTTGCAGAAACAGGTAATGAAGTTATTTGTGTAGATATTGATAAAACCAAAGTAGATAAATTATCTTCTGGAAAAATAACAATTTATGAGCCAGGTCTGGAAAAAATATTTTTAAGAAATCAGCGGGAAAATCGTTTGCGTTTTACCACTTCGTTGGTTGATGGCATACAAGATGCACAGGTAGTTTTTCTTGCCTTACCAACTCCTCCGGGAGAGGACGGGAGTGCTGACTTGAAATATATTTTAGGTGTAGCAAAAGATTTAGGCGCCTTGATTAAGAATGGTGACTATAAAGTAATCATTGATAAAAGTACAGTTCCCGTGGGTACTGCAGCAAAAGTAAAACAGGCAATGCTCAACAATGGTGGCATTGAAGGAACGTTTGATATTGTAAGTAATCCTGAATTTTTGAGAGAAGGTGTTGCAGTAGATGATTTTATGAAACCTGACAGGGTAGTGATAGGTACATCCTCAGAAAGAGCCAAAAAGATTTTGAATGATTTATATGCACCCTTTGTACGGCAGGGAAATCCGGTAATTTTTATGGATGAAAAAAGTGCCGAATTAACCAAGTATGCAGCCAATTCTTTTCTGGCAACCAAGATTACTTTTATGAATGAAATTGCACAACTGTGCGAACTCCTCGGGGCAGATGTTGACATGGTGCGCAAGGGAATTGGTAGTGATGACAGGATAGGAAAACGCTTTTTATTTCCCGGTATTGGTTATGGAGGAAGCTGTTTTCCCAAAGATGTTCAGGCATTGGCAAAATCATCTATAGAAGTTGATTATAGTTTTAAAATATTAGATGCTGTGATGGAAGTAAATGAAAAGCAAAAGCTTCACTTGATTCCTAAAATAAAAGCTTTTTTCAAAAATGATTTGCAGGGAAAAAAAATTGCACTTTGGGGGTTGGCTTTTAAGCCTAATACAGATGACATAAGGGAAGCCCCGGCTTTATATTTGATAGATGCATTTTTGGCTGCCGGTGCAACTGTAGCTACTTTTGATCCCGAGGCGATGAATAATGTAAAGCAAATAACTGGCGACAAAATTACTTTTGTAGAAAGTCAATATGATGCATTAAAGGACGCAGATGCGTTGGTAATAGCAACTGAATGGAGTGAGTTTAGAACACCTGACTTTAATAAGATAACCTCTTTACTTAAAAATAAAGCAATTTTCGACGGACGTAATTTGTTTGATTTAAAACAAATGGAAGATCTTGGATATCATTATGTGAGCATTGGAAGAAGGGTTGTTAACCCTATTGGTTAATTTTCCCTGGGATATTTTTAAGAATATTTTTTACTTTTTAATTTATAGTAATGGCTGCTAAAAGGGTTTTAATAACAGGTGCTGCAGGATTTCTGGGCTCTCACCTTTGTGATCGTTTTATTAAAGAGGGGTATAATGTAATTGGCATGGATAATTTAATTACAGGCGATCTTAAAAACATCGAACATCTTTTTAAATTAAAAGAGTTTGAGTTTTATCACCATGATGTTTCTAAATTTATTCATATCTCTGGAGAACTTGATTACATTTTGCATTTTGCATCTCCTGCTAGCCCGATAGATTATTTAAAAATTCCCATTCAAACTTTAAAAGTGGGTTCGTTAGGAACGCACAATTGCCTGGGACTTGCACTTGCTAAAAAGGCAAGAATATTAGTAGCAAGTACAAGCGAGGTTTATGGAGACCCGATAGTTCATCCACAGAATGAAGAATATTGGGGTAATGTGAATCCGGTTGGTCCACGGGGTGTTTACGATGAAGCAAAACGTTTTCAGGAAGCCATTACCATGGCCTATCATACCTTTCACCACGTTGAAACAAGAATCATAAGAATATTTAATACCTATGGCCCAAGAATGAGATTAAATGATGGCCGTGCTTTGCCGGCTTTCATCGGCCAGGCTTTACGTGGCGAAGATTTAACCGTGTTTGGAGATGGCAGCCAAACAAGAAGTTTTTGTTATGTGGCAGATTTAGTAGAAGGTATTTACCGCTTGTTAATGAGTGATTATGCGCAGCCTGTTAACATTGGTAATCCTGATGAAATTTCATTAAAAGATTTTGCAGAAGAAATTATAAAACTAACAGGCACAGCACAAAAAATAGTGTACAAACCTTTGCCCACAGATGACCCAAAACAACGGCAACCTGATATTACAAAAGCAAAAACAATTTTGGGCTGGCAACCAATAGTAAACAGAGCAGATGGTTTAAAGATTACCTATGATTATTTTAAATCTTTGCCTAAGGAGGAGCTATATAAATTGCCAAAGGAATTTGTAGGGGCTGCTAAGAATGGGTAGCTAAAATAAATGTACTAAAATCACCCTTATTATTCTAAAAGAAATAAACTACCTAAAATATCTGATACTCCTTATTAAGGATATAACACAATTCCGATGAGAGTAAAGGAGCATATAAAATCATGTATAAAGATCTACTGAAAAAAAATAAAAAGCTCGCCGTTATCGGTTTGGGTTATGTAGGGTTACCTATTGCATTGGAATTTGCAAAAAAAATAAAGGTAATTGGTTTCGATATCAATGTTAAGAGAGTGGAGATGATGCGAAATAATATTGATCCGAGCCAGGAGTTAGATGAAAGTGCGTTTGATGGAGGTGATATAGAGTTTACCAATGAACTTGCAATTTTAAAGCAGGCAAATTTTTTTATAGTAGCTGTACCAACGCCCGTTGATGAACACAATGTACCTAACCTTATACCTCTGATAAGCGCATGTGAAACCATTGGAAAAGTAATAAAAAAAGGAGACTATGTGGTTTTTGAAAGTACAGTCTATCCTGGTTGCACAGAAGAAGATTGTTTACCTATTATTGAAAAATTAAGCGGACTAAAAAAAATCATTGATTTTAAAATTGGCTATTCTCCAGAAAGAATTAATCCGGGGGATAAGGAACATACATTGCCAAAAATTATTAAGGTAGTAAGTGGCTGTGATGAGGAAAGTTTGGAGTTGATAGCAAAAGTGTACGAACTGGTTGTAACAGTTGGTGTTCATAAAGCTTCCAGTATTAAAGTAGCAGAAGCCTCTAAAATTATTGAAAATACACAAAGAGATATCAACATAGCGTTGATGAATGAATTATCAATAATTTTTGATAAAATGGACATTAATACATTTGAGGTATTAGAAGCTGCAGGAACCAAATGGAATTTCTTAAAATTTCAACCAGGTCTTGTTGGTGGCCATTGCATTGGTGTAGATCCATATTACCTAACATACAAGTCAAAAAAATTAGGGTATGATAGTCAGATAATTTTAGCCGGGCGTGCTATAAATGATGCTATGTCTGGGCATATTGTTAAGAAGGTATTGCAACATATTATTCAATACAACGGTAACGTTAAAGATGCCAAAGTATTAGTGATGGGAGCTACATTTAAAGAAAATGTAACCGATATACGTAATAGTAAAGTGGCTGATGTGGTAAAAGAATTACAGTCTTTCTCACTAAATGTACATGTCTCCGATCCACATGCCGATAGTTCGGAATTAAAACATGAATATGGTTTCGAATTAACGATGGATTTAGCCCGGGATTATGATGCCGTAATTATAGCTGTTCCACATAACGAATATAAAAAACTTTCAGACGGCTATTTTGCAGGTATTACCAAAGAAAAAGCAATGATTGCAGATCTTAAAGGAATTTATCGGGGTAAAATAAGCAGCAGGTTTTATTGGAGTTTGTAATGATGAATAATTAATAATGGATAATGAGTAATGAGTTTCATACCAAAGATATAAGTAAACAAAATTTTCTGGTAACAGGCGGGGCAGGTTTTATTGGCAGTCATATAGCAGAATATTTATTAAAAAATGGCGCTCTCAAAGTGAGGATATTAGATAACCTCGTAAATGGGTTTGAAAAAAATCTTGCTACACTTCGACAATTTAGCGGTTTTGAATTTATTGAAGGTGATATTCGGAATGCAGATACCTGTCAGCAGGCTTGCAATGGAATAGATTACGTAAGCCATCAGGCAGCATTAGGTTCTGTCCCCCGGTCAATAAAGGAGCCTGTTTATTTTAATGAAGTAAATGTGGGCGGTTTTGTAAATATGCTAAAAGCAGCGGTTGATAATAAAATAAAACAGTTTGTGTACGCATCATCTTCATCAGTTTATGGCAATGAGCCCACTTTGCCAAAAATTGAAAATCGCATTGGTAATTGTTTATCTCCTTATGCAGCAACTAAAAAAGCAAATGAATTATATGCCCAGGTTTTTGCAGATGTATATGGATTAAAAGTATTGGGGTTTAGGTATTTTAATATTTTTGGTCCACGACAAGACCCTGATGGAGCCTATGCTGCAGTAATTCCCTTATTTGTAAAAGGAATTATAAAGCAGTTACCTGTTTATATAAATGGAGATGGTGAACAAACAAGGGATTTTACATTTGTTGATAATGCAGTGCAGGTAAATATAAAAGGAATGTTAACCGACAATGAAGCTGCTTATAACAAAATATACAATGTAGCAGTAGGTGAAAATTTTTCAGTTAATTATTTATATAATACCTGTAAAGAATATTTAGATAGTAATTTTGAAGCAACTTACAGGGAACCGAGAGCAGGAGATATTCGGAATTCGCTGGCTGATATTTCATTGGCTAAAGATTTATTGGGATATCAACCTACTAAAAATTTTGAAGATGGATTAGCCGAAACAATTGAATTTTTTAAAAAATTATACTCTTAAGTTTATTAATTATTTATGCCGTTTACACCAACAGAATTTCCAGGATTACTAATTTATGAACCAAGGGTCTTCAATGATGATCGTGGTTATTTTTTTGAAAGCTACAATGAAAACACTTTTTCAGCAGATGGTGTGGCAATGAAATTTGTACAGGATAATCAGGCCAGGTCAACATATGGTGTTATACGCGGTTTGCATTTTCAATTAGCTCCTCATGCACAAACAAAATTAATACGTTCATTAAGCGGTTCCATTTTAGACGTGGTGGTTGATCTTAGAAAAGGATCACCTAAGTATGGTAAGGTTTTTAGTATAGAATTATCGGCTGACAACAAAAAACAATTATTGGTGCCGAAAGGCTTTGCACATGGTTATTCTGTGCTAACTGAAACTGCAGAGGTATTATACAAATGTGATGCATTTTATCATAAAGAAAGTGAAGGGGGATTATTGTTCAATGATCCTGCATTAGCCATTGATTGGCAGATACCTGCCGATAAAGCATTGGTGGCACAAAAAGATCTTATCCTGCCAGGCTTAAGTTCAGTAGTGAGTAATTTCATTTTTTAAAACTATTATTTGTGTCTGAAAAAAAAACAATTTTAGTAACGGGGGCAAATGGACAGTTGGGCAATGAGATGAGAGTTATTTCGTCAGGTTACCATGCTTTTAATTTTTTGTTTGTTACAAAAGATGATTTGCGAATTGATGATATGGATGCGGTAAAAAATTATTTTTCCAGCCATTCAATTGATTATTGTGTTAACTGCGCAGCTTACACTGCTGTTGATAAAGCAGAAACTGAATCAGAAACCGCCCTACTCATTAATGCAACAGCAGTTGGTAACCTGGCTGCGGTTTGTAAAAACTATAGCACACAATTCATTCACATTTCTACAGATTATGTGTTTGATGGAACAGCTACTGTTCCATATACAGAAGACCATCCTGTAGCACCGGTTAATACCTATGGTGCAACTAAATTAAAAGGAGAGGAATTAGCCTGGCAAAATAATTCCGGCAGTATTATCATCCGCACGTCCTGGGTGTATAGCAGCTTCGGAAATAATTTTGTAAAAACCATGTTGCGGCTCATGAAAGAAAAAGAGCAGTTAAATGTAGTAAGCGATCAGGAAGGATGTCCCACTTATGCAGCAGATCTTGCAGCAACAATAATGCAGATAATTACTTCAGGGAAAGCGGCAGAACAACCAGGAATATATAATTACTCCAACACGGGAGTTATTAATTGGTACCAGTTTGCAGTTGCCATTAAAGAATTATCCGGCAGTAAATGTTTAGTGAACCCAATTCCTTCGTCCAATTACCCAACACCAGCCAAAAGGCCCTCTTATTCAGTAATGGACACGGCTAAAATTCAACAAACTTTTAATATTGCAATCCCTTTCTGGAAAGACAGTTTACAAAAATGTTTATCACTGCTTGGGTAACAATTTATTGTTCTTTGTTTCGGATAAAAATTAATTTGGTTCCACCTTTTTCTGTTTCTCTTTTGTCAATTTCAAATTGAGGGATAGATTTTATTAAGGGGGTTAATTTTAAGAAGCCATAATTTCTGGGGTCAAAATTGGGTTGTTTTTTTAACACAAGATTTCCCACATCTCCTAAAAATGCCCAGCCATTTTCATCGGCCAGGTCATTAATTGTAGCAGCAATTAATTTAATGGTTTCTTTATTTACTTTATCAACAGCCGCAGCCTTGG
>JAYWAU010000010.1:0-2702 GCA_043782265.1 Ferruginibacter sp.
GAATAAAACTAAATCTAAAAGCAATGAGCCCGATACAATATCGAGCTCATCATTATCAAAATTAATTTTAAATTTGTCTAACCTTTTGGGTTCAGTCTAGTATAAGTCGGCTTTTGATATATAGATGGAGTTATTGAATTCACTTTTTTACCACAACGGCTTTTTACCCGAGGGTTTTATACCGCTTTTACTTTTATTACCTGCTTGTATTTTATTTTGATAAACATCTTTTTGATTAGTCGTAAAAACGGGGTTGCCGGATTTTTCTTCCTTCGGCAGAGGTTCTGTTGTGTGTTGGATTAAATCATTTACAGGAGCTATTAACTGAATTGGAAGAGCTGCTTTTTTACCTTGCTTTACCTTATATTTTTCACCCGTTACCAATGCTGTTTTTTTTGCAATCCTTTTTTGAGAGGCAGTGCCTGAGGCGACTGAATGTTCTGCTGCTTTTACAAAATTATTTTTTGCAACAGTTTTTTTTGCGGGGTCAGGTTTTTTTGATTCTTTTTTTACTACTTCAATTTCAGTTTTTTTAATAGCTGCCTTTTTTACTAACAGCTTTTTTGCAGGTGCTTTAATAGCAGGTTTTTTGTTTACAGATAGCAGCATAGAATTTATTTTTTTTGCTAATTTTTTATTACCGGTAGCCATAAAAATATTTTTTTTGGAAAAGAAAATAAATACAATCTACACCACCCAAATTTTATACCATTTTTTTCTTCAATTTGTAAAGCATTTTTAAGTGTCATTAATTTGTTCTTATCGCCATTCTAACAACTATTTACAATGATTTTTAAATCTTATCCATTGTAGAAATTATTACCGTAAATATTTACTATTGGGGTCTTAAATACATAGTGTTTGTTATTGTGTATATACTTTTTGTTGGCATGTTTTTACAGTTATTTATTAAAATGTAATCCATGACAAAACAAAATAATGATACCATAATAATTGGTAAAGAAACCTTGACTACCTTTTCGGATAAGATTATCAAAGAGCAGGAGGTATCAGCAATTAATCCTGAGGATAAAGATGCAGGTATATCACCAGATGAATTAGAGCTGTTAGATGCCGGGGGTGTAGAAGAAGAAGATATTAACCTGAAAGAAACGCAACTGGATGATTCGGATGATGATGGGGAAGCACTAAATGAGGGCAGTGATTACACCGGTGAAGATCTTGATGTTCCCGGTGCTGACCTCGATGATGCGGATGAATTAATTGGTGAAGAAGACGAAGAGAATAATAGTTATAGTAAAAGTGATCAGGATGATTAGTAAAATATTACACAATAAGTTTTATATTTTAGCCCATGGTGTACACCTGTGGAATGAAGTTTTATAAGCGTTTTTAGTTAATAGAGATAAATATGACAGCAGCAATTAGCAGGAGGAAAATAACTTTATTTACTGCACCTGATTGTAATGGTTTAATAAGAAAATTGTCCTCAGGTGAGTATCGTTTATATTCAAGAAAGAGAAGCGGTAAAACTATTGTGCGGAAACATATAGGAACTTATTGTTCGCTTGCTATTGCAAAGAAATTTCAACAAGAATTATAATTCGTATAGTCATTGACTAAGAAACTTGGAAAATGATGTTATAAATTAGTTTATTTTATGCACCTGGATTAATAGGATATTATTAAAAACGAAACTTTGGCGCCATTAAATAAGCCGGTTGATAGCTGGAGTTATTGATGTATTGCGTCATTTCTTGGCGCCTGAAGATTTTTTATTACATACTTAGTTTGAAGAGTTTTGCTTCTTTTTTCCTTTGCTTCTGAAACAACAATCGCAATTAGCTGTTTTGGATTAGCGACTATCTTTCCTGATATCGCGGTTTTTAATGTCCCATTTTTTCCATTGTATTTTTCGCCTTAGTTTGTGGGGGTACTACATTTTGCCTTATTTTTTATACTGGTTTTCTTCAAAATTCGCATTAACTAAATTCTCATTGCTGGATTAAGTAGTAAACTTGCATAAAATATTTTTTCATTTCTAAAATATGCGGCTTCGTCGTTCGTCTTTCATGTTATACATGGAAGATGCGCTGATTATACCAACTACTGCTATGCGTGCTGAGCGTAATAAAAATATTACTCATATTATTAAATCAATGAGCAGTCGGCTGCTTGGTTTTATAAAAAAGAGAGTAGCCAGTACAGAAGACGCAGAAGATATTTTACAGGAAGTTTTTTACCAGTTTGCAGGTAACACGGAACCCATTAACCAGGCCACGAGTTGGTTATATACGGTAGCCAATAATAAAATAACCGATAGTTACCGCAAAAAGAAGTTACCTCTTGCAGATGATATTTTTACATCTGCAACATCGGATGAGGATAGTTTTGACTGGAAGGAAATTTTGTTACCTGCAGATACCAATCCTGAAACTGAATACCTGAGGAATATATTTTGGGAAGAATTGCAACTGGCCTTGGAAGAATTACCGGCAGAGCAGCGGGAGGTATTTATTGAACATGAATTGAATGGTACAGCCTTTAAAGATATTGAAGCAGCAACCGGTGTAAGTGTGGCCACACTAATCAGCCGAAAGCGTTATGCTGTCATTCATTTAAGAGATCGCTTACGGGTGTTAAAAGATGAACTATTAAATTATTAAAAAAATAAAATTAAATGTATGAAAAGAGGACCCCGATTTTTTAAGATAGCTGTTATAGGCTTATTGGTAGTTAGT
>JAYWAU010000011.1:0-7489 GCA_043782265.1 Ferruginibacter sp.
AAACAGGAATGCTTTGCTAATTTAAAATAGTTACTAACCCCCATAGATATCTCATGCCTTCATTTATAATGGAGGCTTTTTTATGCCGGCTCTAAAAATAGGGAGCTGTGCGTTACACTCACTAGCTACCTGAAAATATTTTAATTGACCAGTTTTTTAATAAAAACTATGTTGCAATAACACAAATACAAATTAGCAATCGCCTGGGTGAAATTGTAGAAAAGGGAATTTTTGGTGGTGATAATTATCAACCTAAAAAAATTACCAGTAGGCATTTATAAAATAGTAGTGAAAGAAAATGGAAGTAATCAAAGTATTGTAACCAATATACTTGTTCAATAATGATATGATGGTTTTGTTAGCAAGCCCTGTAGCAAATTGTTGCAGGGCTTTTTTATTATACGTTATGATAAATAAATAAAACAAGCAGGTTTAATAGATTCAGGATAGCTTTAGACAAGGCAGCCTTTATAAAACTTATGCTACTCGGGATAAACAAGGTGATTTATTTAAAGCTTAGAAGTAGAGAAATTATATTTATGATCTCATAAATTACTTCTCTAAACTTTGGTAACCTATACTGTCTACTAAGTTAAAATAGGAATTTTTTATTTTAAATCTCAGTATGTAAAAAATTAAAGTTCGACTTAAAAGTCGTTTATTTTATTTTGTTTATTTATCTTCTCTTTTTCTTCTTTTGATGAATTCTCATACCTATAAGCCATGTCAAATAGAAATTCTTGTATGCCCGAATTTGACGGGTATCCATCTAATGAATCACCCTTATAAGTTTCATAAGTCATTCGAATTTCATAGCTTAAATACTTAACATTTCTTTCATTAATTATAATTCCTTGCTTGTTTTCATTTTCACCTATACTTCCAAAGTATTCTATTTTGCAATTAAAATAAATTAATGAATTATCGGAGTATTTATCCCAAAAAGAATAAATAGAAACATCAAATGGATTATATGAAGGTCTTCCAGAGTATATGGGCGAAAAAATAAATGTTTTATTAGGAAATCTATAAATTTTATCAAAGTCATTTGAAAATCTAGGCACTTCATTTACTTCATTATTGTTAATTATGTTGATCCAAGGTCCGTTTATCTTATGTTCTAAATAGATTATTCCAAGGTTATTTGGATAAGAGAATTTATGTACAAGATTTGATTCACAGTTATATAAATTAGCTTTTACTTTAGAAATATTATAGTCAGCTTCTTTATAAATAAAAGGAATATTAAGATTGGCTGTTTTTAAATAAGTTTCAAGTTCGTTATTACTTTGATCGCTCAATTTTATTTCAATGAGGGTTTCATTTTTAAACAATAAAAGCACAGATATATTATTTATGTTTGAAAATGAATAATCTTCTAAAAGAACACCTTTTATCTTTTTTATAGAATCAGAAATTTCGGATGACAAGTATTTATCCGGAGTTCTTTGTTTTAATATTTTATATTTTTTGCCAGATATTTTTTTTAAAACATTGCTTAAAGATTCACCTAAAAAAAAGCCATTTAAATTCTTATCGGAATTATAAAAAGATGAGTTTATTTGCCCATCGGGTGATTTAAGATCTAGATATATTTCTTGATCCACTTCATTACTGTCTTTACAAGAAAAGGATTGAGTAATTTTATTTTCAACGATTGGAATTTTATTTTCTTCTGTTTTTTTACTATTACAATTTGTTAAAAAAAAAATTAAAAAAGCAATGAATAGATAATTTGTTAAGCTTTTCATTTTAATTAGTTTAATCATTTAAGAAAATCTAAAAAGGCTGTTTTAAATTCCTGTTCTGTAAAATATAAATCATCACTGAAGTGCCATGGACCGTGCTTTTCTCCAAAAAAAACTCTTTTTGGTTTTTGTTCGAATCTTATTAACTCCTGAATATTAGCGGTTTTAAAATAATTTATTGGCTCGAAGACTCGTACCTCCGGCAACTTGTTTTTTGTTTTGTCTTTAATAAAATGACAAATTATAATACCATTTTCTATTATTAAATACGCTCTTTGCGTTGCATTATTTAAAAAAACAAACTCTCCTTTTTTATTTTTAAATGGCCGAAAAGGCTGCCAACTCATCCCGCCATCTTTTTCATCCTTTAGTTCAATGCCTAAAGTGGTTAATTGATTGCGGATTTTATCGGAGGTGGCGTAATCTTTTTTTGCCTTAGATTCTTTACGGATATCAATCAGCAATTGCATTACACCCTGTAAAGCACCATCATCTCCGGAAGTAGTTTGGGTTAACCCAAAAACATCTTCTAAATAAATTTTAAATTGTTGTTGCAATAAAACAAGGGTTGATCCTGTAATAGCGTTCGCTGGAATATGCCCGTCTTTTATACCGTTGATAACAGGAGCCAGTTCAAACATATTAGCTAATATTTTAGCCGTGCTAAAATCATCATCCATAAATTCGTCAAACTCATTTATCCATTGCAGTACTTTTGTTTCCAGTGCCAAATCTGTTCCGTTTTCGAACGTGCCAACTTGTAATTTCTTCAGTACTTCATAAGCTTCCCACAATCTTTTCAATGCTTTTTCACTGGCCTGTAAAGCGTCGCTGCTAAAATCTACCGGGCTGCGGTAATGGCTTTGTAAAATAAAAAACCTTACAGTCATTGGGGTAAAAGCCTGTGTTAATAACGGATGATTGCCACTAAACATTTCTGTTAGCTTTATCACATTGCTGTAACTCTTGCCCATCTTTTTGCCATTGATGGTAATCATATTGTTGTGAATCCAATATTTAGCAGGGGCATGGTGATTACAAATGGTACTCTGAGCAATTTCACTTTCGTGGTGCGGAAACTGTAAATCCATTCCGCCGCCATGTATATCAAATTCGGCACCAAGGTATTTGGTTGCCATGGCAGAGCATTCAATATGCCATCCGGGAAAACCTTCGCCCCAGGGGCTTTTCCAGCGCATAATGTGTTCAGGTGCTGCAGACTTCCATAAAGCGAAATCCGCCTTGTCTCTTTTTTCCTGTTGACCGTCCAACTCTCTTGTTGTTTCCAGCAATTCATCCATTACCCTGCCACTTAGTTTTCCATAATCATGCGTGGCAGCATACTTTTTTAAATCAAAATATACCGAGCCATTTACTTCGTAGGCATAGCCTTCAGCGATAATTTTTTCAATCATGTTTATCTGCTCTACAATGTGTCCCGTTGCTGTTGGTTCAATGCTTGGTTCCACACAATTAAATTGCAGCATGGCCCAATGAAAAAGGTTTGTGTATTTCTGCACAAGTTCCATCGGCTCCAGTTTTTCAAGAATCGCTTTTTTACCCACTTTATCTTCTGCTTCTTTACCCTCTTCTTCAAAGTGGCCGGCATCGGTAATGTTGCGTACATAACGCACTTTATATCCTTTGTAGGTAAGGTACCTGTATATAAAATCAAAAGTGATGTAGGGGCGTGCGTGACCTAAATGACTTTCACCACTTACTGTTGGCCCACAAACATACATCCCCACATGGCCCGGAGTAATTGAATTAAATGCTTCTTTTTGGCGGGTATAAGAGTTATAAACTTTTAACGGCATTGTTTTATTTTAATTGGTAACTATGCACAAACGGGATAGTTACCCTTTTATTTTAAAATTATTATACCTCGCATTTACATTTCTATAACACCTCTTTACTCACTGCTGGACAAGGCATATTGATTGTTGTACAGTTAAAAATGAAATTTGCACAAAGATATTATACTGAGCAGCATTGGCAACAGCAGTAAAATGATAAAGCTTTATAAATGATAACTTGCATGAGAATCCAAATATAATAAATTTAAAATAAGGGGCTGTTACTTGTCCGGGTTTACAGTTATGTCTGTTATTATTGGAAAATGATCACTTAGCTTTTTTGCGATCCTTACATATTGATTTACCAGGTAGTGCTGATCAACAAAAATATTATCAATACGCAAAGATGAAGCAATACCACTAAAGGTTCTGCCCAGGCCAACTCCTTTTTTTTCAAAGGCATTTTGTAAATTTTTGCCGATGGTTTCGTACGCATACGAGTTGGGTACATCATTAAAATCTCCACATACAATTACAGGGAAAGGGCTTTTATCAATTTCTTCTTTAATTCTGTCGGCCTGTAACTTACGCCTTAGAAATCCACGCTTAAATTTGCTTAGTATACTTTTTGATTTTTCAATATCAGTTTCAGATTCTATTGTTGGATTATCGATGTATTGTAAATTAACAGGGTTAAATTTCAGCGATTGCAAATGAATGTTGAAAACCCTTACTGTGTCTGCATCTTTAACAATATCCACGTATTGAAAAATAGAATTGTAATCGTTGGGGTAAGTAGTAATGGTATGCCTGTTTATAATCGGATATTTTGAGAAAACGATGATTCCAAAATGTTGACTGTTCAGGTAATTTTCTTTCCAGTTATAGCTGTAATATTCATCTGCAAAATACAGTGACAATTCAAAATCCTGGATGGAATAAAAGGAATACTTTCTGTAGTAGGCATTGTTAAGATCAACAATACTATCTCCAGCTACCATCTCCTGAAAACAAGCAATGTCCGGTTGATACTGGTTGATGAGTTTAATCATATCGTGGTGTACACCAGCATTTTTTTTATAATTTAAAATATCAAACTGTGCTACGTTCCAACTCATTATCCGTAGCGCCTCCTTTTGTTTTTGAAGGGTGAATTCGCCACCTACTCTTAGCGGTACAATTTTTATAAGTTGTCTGTAAGTAATTAAAACTATTGCCAAAAAAAGCAACGACCATTTTGATTTTGCCAATAACCAAAAAATAAAAAACAACAACAACACTATAAAAAGATAAAATGCAGCTAATGTCAAAAGCCCAATAAACCATCGCTCATTGTTAAACAAACGGTAGCCATAACAGCCCAACATAAACAAGGCTGCCACTACAAGGTTGGTTATAATAAATACTTTTTTTGTGAGTATGCGAAAGAGGGGTTTAGGCATGCTATAAAGATAAGGGTTGCCTTTTAAAAATGTTTAAGGAAGAAAGTTAAAATAGCAGGAATTAAGAAATAGAGGACACACGAATTTTTGCCACACGAATTACACTAATTAAGAAATGTAGTGAACAGGAATTTTTAAATATGTGAGGGAAAGGTTTTTTAAATTATAGGTCTTCTTCTGCAGCTCTCTTTAAAATATTCTTTTCTTCGTCGGTTAATAAATGATATCCTTTTTGATTGATCTTGTCGAGGATTTCATCTACCCGCTGTGGTGTAATGTTGGGTGTTTTTTTAAAGGGCTTTCTACCTTCTGTATTGTAAAAAACCTTTTCTTTAATATTTACGTTTTCGTTCTTTTTATTGGGATTAAAAAGATTCATAAACCAGTTGTAAAAATTATTCATCCATATACTTCCATCAATATCCTTTCTCAGTAAATATATAAATAGAAAACCAGCTACCGCACCACCCAGGTGTGATAAACTAAATGCTGCACTAAGGGAAGCTATACCGGCAAAATCTATCAATATATAAATTAGGGTAAGTACCCAAATTGGAATACCGCCATTTAGGTTTCTGAAGAATCTGAAACCAGGAGCCAGTGTGGTAGTTGCTACAGCAACTGCCATGGTCGCGGCGTTGCTTCCCAACAAAACAGCTTCACTAACAGACGGCCTTAATGGAGGAATAAGATAATTGGCTAAAATAAATATTAGCCCACCGGTTAGCCCTCCATAAATATAAACGGGGATCAATTTTTTATTACCTGTTAACTCCTGAAAAATAAAACCAAATGCCCACAACCAAAGCATATTGCTTAACAGTTGCATGGCACTAACATGGCTGAACATGTAGGTTAAAACGGTCCAGGGTCTTTCGCTTAAACGGGTAAGTTGTGCAGGCATTTCAAAATATTGCAACACACCGGAATAAAAATCGACTTCCGTTTTTTGAAAAAAGAAATAAACAACCTTGAGTGTAAGAAGCAATAAGAAGAAAATAATATTGATGGTAAACAAACCCATCAGGGCGTTTCCGTCCTGTCCGAGGCTTAACCTTTTGCGAGGCTGTCTAAAATCCGAATATCTATCTGACTCTCCCATGAACAAAATTGTATTACAAATTTACAAACACCTGTTGAAATATGTTGTTAACTTTTAATAAAACGTTTTTCGGTTGGTTTTGTTCCAGAACACGATTAATAAAAATCCTACTAAGGCTCCTCCAAGATGTGCAAAATGCCCCACATTGTCTCCAGCAATTTGCCGAACGCCCATAAAAAGATCCAATAAAATAAAGAATGGGATTACAAATTTTGCCTTTATAGGAATAGGTATAAAGTAAACATACATTTCAGTGTTAGGAAACAGGTAGGCGTATGCGGCCATAACTCCCATAATAGCACCGGATGCACCAATAGCACTGTATTGTTGTTTGTAAGCCTCTACCAATTCGGAGGTAGACATACCTGTCGCAATCCCTTCAGCAGATTTGGCAAATTGACCAGCACTAAAGGGTATTGATAACTGAATGCATATTGCAGCACCGACGCCACAGATCATGTAAAAAATTAAAAATCGTTTTGATCCTAAATGCCGCTCCAGGTGGGTTCCAAACATCCAAAGTGTAAACATGTTAAAAAGGATATGTGATAATCCCCCGGGATCATGCATAAACATGTTGGTAATAAACTGGTGTGGATAAAACAGCGACGAACTGACAGAATGCAACGCACCCCATTGAGTAACATCAAATGGTTTAACCAGCACCTGGGCTAAATAAACCAATACATTTATAATAAGTAAATTAAAAACAATGGGGGTATCTCTTTGAAGAGAATTATTAAATTTGAATGCCATAAATCAAAGTTAGCAGTTAATTTTTCAACTTCAGCAACACTACACATTCAATATGGTGTGTATGCGGAAACATATCTACAGGTTGTATTTTTTCTACCAAATATTTTTCTGACAGCAATCCAATATCTCTTGCCTGTGTAGCTGTGTTACAGCTAACATACACAATGGAAGGTGCGGCTATCTCCAGTAATTTGAGTACCAATTTTTCATGCATGCCCGCTCTTGGAGGATCGGTTATTATCACATCCGGCCTGCCGTGTTGCTCAAAAAAAGCATCGTTGCAAATTTTAATTACATCACCTGCAAAAAACTCAGCATGGGTAATATTGTTGAGTGCGGCATTTTCTTTGGCATCTTCAATGGCTTCAGGAATAGCTTCTACCCCGATAATTTTTTTTGCCAGCTTACTTACAAAAATACCAATACTACCAGTTCCACAATATAAATCGTACACAATTTCGTTACCGGTTAATTGGGCAAAATCCCTGGTGATGCTATATAATTTTTCTGCCTGCCTGGTATTGGTTTGGAAAAATGACTTTGGTCCAATCTTAAATTTAAACTCCTCCAGTTGCTCTATCACAAAGCCCTTACCAAAGTATGCCTGCGGCGAAAGGTCATAAATAGTATCGTTCCATTTTGTGT
>JAYWAU010000012.1:0-2696 GCA_043782265.1 Ferruginibacter sp.
ATGTTACAACCATCGATGGTTAAAAACGATTCAAAGGCAAAAATAATTATCTGGATAGTGTCTGTAGTAGTATTTGCAGCAGTTGCCTTTTTAGCAAAATTTAAATTAAATATTAACTTAGGATTTAACGTGCATCTATTTGCAACTTTTAATGCTGTTATAAACTCTGTTGTTGCTTTTTTACTAATAGCCGGGCTTATAACTGTAAAGCAAAAAAACTACCTTCTTCATAAAAAAATAATGCTCACTTCTATAATACTATCAGTGCTTTTTCTTGTCTCTTACATCTGCCATCATTTGCTGGCAGGCGATACAAAATTTGGCGACCTTAATCATGATGGAATTTTAAGCGATGAAGAAAAATCAACAGCAGGAAGCATACGCACTATTTATTACATCCTTTTAATTACGCATATTCCATTAGCTGCCATTATACTGCCTTTTATTTTATTTACAGCTTACCGGTCTTTGATTGGTGAATATGAAAAACATAAAAAATTGGCAAGAATTACATGGCCCGTTTGGTTTTATGTAGCAGTAACAGGAGTTGTGGTGTATTTAATGATAAGTCCATATTATTCCTAAACGACCTTGCAATACTATATTACTTTTTACAAATAACATAGTATCGATGTTAACAATTACATGATGGTTCAACTGATGGATAATATATTATTTTCATTATGTTTGGTGAAGTATTCTAAATTACCATTTATATGCAGGAAGATATTATCGTTCAGATTACGGCTAAATTAAAAGATATACGCAAAGAAAAAAATATCACTTTGCAAGAATTAGCTGAGGCAGCAGGGGTAACAAAAGGAATGCTTAGCCAGGTAGAAAATAACCGTACCATTCCTTCTCTTACAGTATTTTTAAATATTATAAAATCGCTCCACGTAGATATCAATGATTTTTTTACAGACTTTAATACCCGCCAGGGAAGTAAAGTTATTTTTAAAAAAGCAGCACAATACCACCCTTTTGAAAAGGAAAATACGGTTGGATTTCATTACCAAAGAATCATGTCTTCAACAATTGATGAGTATCATGTAGATTTTGTATTGCTCACTCTTATGCCCAATGCGCAAAGAGCTCCCGTGCAAACAGATGCTTATGAATTTAAATATATTTTAGAAGGAAAAGTGGAGTATACAATTGGCGAAGAAATTTTTACAATGGAAGCCGGTGATTCCATTTTTTTTGATGCAACAGAACCTCACAACCCCCAAAACATCGGCACTGTAGAAGCTAAATTACTTGTTATCTACATTTTTAATACTCCAAAATAAAGTTCATAGTACTTCAAAACGTTAATGGAACGTGTTTAATATAATTAAACAAATTTCATTTTATCATATTAAATTAAAAAATCAAAAATTTACGCAAACGCTTGTTTACACTATGCAAACGTTTGCGTAAATTTATTTAGCATAACAATAAGTTTACCTAAACTTAACTTTGTCACAACAATTTGTTAAATTAGCACAGGTAATTTTGATATATAAAACAAAAAACTCTGTTTATGAAGCAAACTGCTAACAAATTTATCAGGCTATTATTGGTTTTTACCATAATGTGCCTGCCCTTCTTTTCCCAGGCACAAAGTATTCAGGTAAAAGGTAAAATTGCCGATGCCGCTACTCAAAATCCAATTGATGGTGCCACCATCCTGGTAAAAAATTCTAAAGCAGGAACCAGCTCCAATAATGCCGGAGAATTTTCAATTACGGCAAATAAAGGAGAAAAATTGACAATTAGTATTGTTGGTTTTGAAAGCCAGACTGTTACTGCATCTGGTAATTTTTTAAATATTCTGTTGCAGGCAGATAATAAGCAATTGAACGAAGTTGTTGTAACAGCACTTGGTATTAAAAAGGAAGCCAAGAGAATTGGTTATTCAGTTCAGGAAGTAAAAGGTGCTGAATTACTAAAAGCACGTGAATCTAATCCGATAAACGGTCTTGTTGGTAAAGTGGCTGGCTTAAATGTAGGTATCAATGCAGAATTGCTTGCAAGTCCTACTGTGTTATTAAGAGGTTCTCCATTAAACTTTTATATAGTAGATGGTATTCCAATTAATTCAGATACATGGAACATCAGCCCCGATGATATTGAAACATATACTGTGTTGAAAGGCCCAACAGCTGCCGCTTTGTATGGTAGCCGTGGTATTAACGGTGCTATTATGATTACAACAAAACGTGGTAAAAGAAACACCAAAGGATTTACTGTAGAAGTAAATAGCAGTACACAGATTAATAGTGGATTCATCGCCATTCCGAAAGTACAAAACCAATATGGTGGTGGTGATAACCAGAAGTTTGCTTTTGGAGATTATAATAGCAATGGAACTGGCTCTGGAGTAAATGATAAAGACTATGATGTTTGGGGACCCCGCCTGGATCAGGGATTATCTTTACCTCAATACGATGGTGCTTACGATCCTAATACAGTCTATACAACGACTTTCTTAGATGGGTCTACTTTTAAAGGTAATATTAAACCTACTCCATGGGTTGCACGTGGTGTTAATAACCTGGAAAATTTTCTACAGGTGGGATTGCTGACAAAAAATAATATCAATTTCTCTTCAGTTACCGATCGTTCTAATATCCGTATGTCTGTATCAAACGGTTACCAACGGGGTATTACACCGAATACAGGTCTAAATACCATCAATTTAAATTTGGTTG
>JAYWAU010000013.1:0-2689 GCA_043782265.1 Ferruginibacter sp.
TTATTTCCCCAGCTTACAATCTGCACACCGCTTTCCATTAACTGCTGTATTGCTGGCCCTAAAGCAGTCAGATAATTTCCTCTTTCTTCTTTGGATAAATCTTTCCAGGACTGTTTTGCTTTCCATAATTCAATGTAAGTAATCATTTTTAGTATTTTTATATAGTTAACTGTGAATATACTCATTCTTTTCCTTCGAAAAATTTACCCATAAAAATTTTAATGTGTAAGAATAGATTTTATTTACCCATAATGTCCTTCTCCTTATCACCAGTTATGCAGCTTATTTCCCTTTACTTTTTCACTTCAAAATTATACGTACCCGAGCCGGTTTCAATTACAGCAGTCCCTTCTTTAATTTTTACAGCATTACTTTTTTGTCCGTTGATGTAAATAGTTGATTTGGCTGTTGCAGGAAGATACACCGTGGCGATCGTGTTAACTGGAATTTGAACATGCAATAAAAAGGAATGATCGCCTTTTTTCCAGTCCGTGTATATCCATCCATAAGGTGAATGAAAACTTCCTTTTGCAAAACTGATATCCCCTACCGGCTGCGGCCGTATTTTAATATGATTAAAAGCAATTGCATCTTCTTCCTGCGCAATGCCTGCCAGCCCGCTGTAAAACCATTCCATAATATGGCCCAGCATCAGGTGATTGTTAGATACATTCTCTAATGCAGGCCAGGACTCGGTTAGTGCTGTTGCGCCTTTCTTTAATTGAAAACCATAACCTGGTACATCCTCCCGATTGTTCATATCATAAATCAATTGAGATGCACCGGCTTCATCCAGCGCATTCACTAAAAAATGAAAACCGATGTCTCCGGCTGTGAGTGCTTTGTTGCCGGCATAAATAGAATCTACCAGGTTTTTAACCACGGCCTTTTTATTTTCTTCGGCAACCAGGCCAACACTTAATGGCATCGACATGGCAGTTTGGCTTCCTGTTGAATACACGTTGGTTGTAGCATTAAAAAAACTATTATTGAATGATTTTTTTATCGCCAATGCCTGCCGTTGAAATGTGGCCGCTTCTTTTTTAAAGCCAAGCACCCTTGCCATTTTACCAAGCAACGCTACATCGTAATAATAAATAGAGGTGGCTGTTACTGCCTTGGGTGTAAGCTGTGCTTCGCCGGGTTCTGCGGGGCCGTAATCAAACCAATCGCCAAGACCATGCGACAGAATATGATTGGCTGATTTACTTTCAAGATAAGCCACATATTTTTTCATCATCGGGTAAGCTTGTTGTAATATATCTTTATCGCCATACCAGGTATATAACAACCACGGCAATATAACCGAAGCACTGCCCCATTCCGGTGAATCTAAAAATCCACCTTCAAAAACTACATACTCCGGCGCAATATCCGGAACAAAGCCTTTTGTATACTGTGCATCTATTAAATCCAATACCAGCTTTCGATACAGGCTATGCACATCATAGTTATAATGAATAGATGCGCCCATTAAATAATCCTGCTCCAGCCAGCTCAGCTTCTCCCGGTGCGGACAATCGGTTATTACACTTTGCATGTTACTTTTAACAGACCATTTGATCAATGTATCAATGCGGTTGAATAATTTATTTGAACATTCAAAGGAACCATTTTCAGGATTTGAATTACGGTTATGCAATGAGTTTAGTTGCAGCATAACAGGCAATCCTTCACTATTATTAGTGCCTGAAGAAACGGAACCTTCTACCTGCACATACCGAAAACCATAATAGGTAAAAGAAGGTTGCCAGGTTTCTTCTCCATCCCCCTTTAGCGTATACAAAAAATAATAAGGCGCTCCTGATGCTTCCTGGTTAGCAGATTGATCTGCCTTTACTAATTCTGCCGGAATCAATTTGATTGTCTGCCCCTTTTTTCCCCTCACTTTCAGTTTAACAATACCGGAAATATTCTGTCCAAAATCATACAGGTAACTTCCTTTGGCAGTTGGCTGAATCGTTTTGGGCGCAAATGAATCGAGCAATACCACAGGGTAATCCTGCTCGGGCAATAGTTTTCCCATTGGAGCTTTTATAGTCAGTGCATTCTTCCAATTGGCATCATTAAAGTTAATAGCATTCCATCCGTTTTGTTCCAGTTGTGCATCATAATCTTCGCCGCCATAAATACTGTTGAAGGTAATGGGAGAAGCGGTAGTTTTCCAGCTTTCGTCCGAAACTATATTTTCAGTTGTTCCATCTTCATACATAATTTTCAACCTGCATATCATCATTGGGTTTCCAAATGCTGTGACAATTTTAAAATATCTTTCCCTGTTAATGTTATAAAAGCCATTGCCCACCATAGCTCCGATGGCATTTCGGCCATTCAGTAACTGCCCGGTAACATCGTAGGTATTGTATAAAACTGTTTTATCAAAATAGGTCCAGCCCGGTGCAAGAAAAGCTGTCCCCACTTTTTTGCTGTTGATGCTTATTGCATATTGTCCCAAACCGGTAACAAACAACAAAGCGTTTTTTACTTTTTTCTCTATCCTGAATTCTTTTCTAAACAAGGGCACTGTTGAACGCTGCATGCACTTATTGCCAAGCACATTTACAAGTGGTTCATGAATGCCCGGTACCACCCGCATTGAATCAGCCAGTGTTTCGTAGCCAATCCATTTTGCATTACTCCAGTCTGTTGTTGAAAACAGTCCGGTGGTAAATTGTTGTGTGTGGCTCCA
>JAYWAU010000014.1:0-7458 GCA_043782265.1 Ferruginibacter sp.
TTGTGCTTATTTTACACAAGGCTACCTCATGTTCATTACGTACGAGCCGGTACCTGAAGCGTATGATATTTTTAAACGCTTCGCAAAAGTTTTTGAACAAACCTATACACGTTTTCTTGATCTGCAAAAAGCTGAAGCGCAGGCAAGAGAAGCAGAAATTCAATTGGCTTTAGAGAGAGTGCGGGCTAGAACAATGGCCATGCAGAAAAGCGAAGAACTTAACGAGGTTTCAACAATTCTGTTCAACCAACTGAGAAGTTTGGGAGGTAATTTATGGACTTGTGCAATTGTATTATGTGACGATAATAGTACTGAAGATGCTTTTATGACCGCCTTTGAGGGTGGGCTGCAACCGTCTGTATTCGTTCCAAATAATGAAGACGAGGTACATATAAAAATGTACCAGGGGTGGAAGAATGGGCGTGATCTATTATGTATTTCGAAAGAAGGTAATGAATTGAAGGCGCACTACGATTACATGATGACGGTGCCTTCTTTTAAAACTACTTTCGAAAAAATGCTTGCATCCGGAATTACTTTTCCTGCGTGGCAAAAGTGGCATGCAGCGTATTTCGCCTCTGGCTATTTAATGATTATTACCACAGAACCTTATGAAGAACAACAAGTTTTTGTGCGGTTTGCCAAGGTATTCAACCAGGCCTATACCCGTTTTCTTGATTTACAAAAAGCCGAAGCACAGGCGAGAGAGGCACAGATAGAAGCAGCATTGGAAAAAGTACGATCGAGTTCTCTGGCAATGCATCACAGTGAGGAATTACAGGACGTGGTTAATACAGTGATTGAACGATTAAAAGCATTAGAAATTTCGCTGGACACATCCAACATATTAATATTTAATAAATCGGAAAGAATTTTTCAAGTATGGACCGGTTCGAACAGTACAGGAAAGCAGCTCAATACGGCATGGCAAGTTTCATGGGTCGATTTACCATGGATAAAAGAACTTTTCCTTGCTTTCGAATCAGAGGATGATGTACTGACACATTGTTATCCTTTTGAAGTAAAGAACAAAATTTTCGACTATCTTTTTTCCAATACAGATTTTAAGAAACTAAATCCGGAGCGAAAGAAGTTTATCTATGAATCTCCGGTGTTTACTCCCGCTACAGCCTTTGTAAATCATGTGGGAATTCAGGTAATCAGTTATTCAAGAGAAAGTTTTTCCCGGGATGAAATTGACATCTTTAATCGCTTCGCCAAAGTTTTTAATCAGGCTTACACCCGCTTTCTCGATCTGCAAAAAGCAGAAGCACAGGCAAGAGAAGCTCAGATAGAAGCTGCATTGGAAAGAGTAAGAAGCCGGTCAATGGCTATGCACCGGAGTGGTGATCTTCACGAGGTTATCAAGGTAGTAACAGATCAATTATCAGAGCTGGGATTACAATTTGCTACAACAAATTTCGCTAAGATAGATTCAGAAGGAAGTTGGGACTTGTGGATTTCGACAAATGCGGTACCGGTTCATATTCCCTATTTTGAACATGGAATGTTTACGCGATTAAATGAAGCGGTAACAAAGGGACTTGATTTTTTTGCTGACTTGTATCAGTTCGAAGAAAAAAACATTTTTTTCAAACACGTTTTTGAAAATACCTATTTTCTAAATACTCCCCAAGAAAGAAAACAATTTATCCTGGACTGCGAAGGATTCACCCGGTCCGTTTTTCTAACAAAAAATATCTGGCTATCGGTTACTAAGTATGATACAATTCCTTTTAGTGATGAAGACAATGCCCTTTTCAGACGATTTGCAACTGTATTTGAACAAGCCTATACCCGTTTTCTTGATCTGCAAAAATCAGAAGCACAGGCTCTCGAAGCCATTAAACGGGCATCGGTTGATCGTGTGCGTGCAGAGATTGCTTCCATGCGCACCACAAATGATTTGGAGAGAATCACACCATTGATATGGAGAGAATTAACTACCATCGGTGTGCCCTTTATTAGGTGCGGCGTATTTATTATGGACGTGGAGCAGCAACAAGTGCATACATTTTTATCTACACCCAACGGAGAAGCCATTGCAGCCTTTCATCAACCCTTCAATGCCCCCGGCGAAACGGCTACAATAATAGCACACTGGCAAAAGAAAAAAATGTACAAACAACATTGGGATGAAGCCCAGTTTATTGAATTTACAAAAAGCCTGCAGGAACAGGGCGCTATAACAAGCGGTGGAAAATACCTTACAGAAAACCGGCCCACCAATCTTAATCTGCATTTCCTTCCATTTATGCAGGGTATGTTGTATGTAGGTAATAGCACACCCTTAAGTGATGATGAATTACAGCTGGTACAGAATCTTGCCGACGCATTCTCCACCGCCTATGCACGCTACGAAGATTTCAACAAACTGGAATCAGCCAAAGAGCAGATCGAAAAAACATTGGTCGATCTGAAACAGGCACAGGCACAATTGGTACAATCTGCAAAAATGGCTTCGCTGGGCGAGCTCACCGCAGGCATTGCACACGAAATTCAAAACCCGCTAAACTTCGTCAATAATTTTAGTGAAGTAAACAAAGAAATGCTGGAAGAGTTGAAAGCGGAACGCTTAAAGCCGAAAGCTGAAAGAGACGAGCAGACCGAGTCTGAAATTATAGAAGATGTTATTGCTAATTCAGAAAAAATAAATCACCATGGCAAGCGTGCCGATGCCATTGTAAAAGGCATGCTGCAACACAGTCGCAGCAGCACGTCTGCAAAAGAGCCCACCAATATCAATGCGCTGGCAGATGAATACTTGCGGTTGGCTTATCACGGATTAAGAGCAAAAGACAAATCTTTTAATGCAACATTAAAAACAGATTTTGATGAAAGTATCGGCAGCATCAATATCATTCCGCAAGATATTGGAAGGGTGTTGCTCAATTTAATCAATAATGCTTTTTATGCAGTAAATGAAAAGCAGAAAACTGCTGATCACGGCTTACCAACAGTTTCTGTAACTACAAAAAAAGTTGGCGACAAAATTGAAATATTTGTTAGGGATAACGGTAACGGCATTCCCCAAAAAGTAGTGGATAAAATATTTCAACCTTTCTTTACCACTAAACCCACAGGACAGGGAACGGGACTGGGTTTATCACTGGCGTATGATATTGTAAAGGCACATGGTGGCGAGTTGAAAGTGGAAACGAAAGAAGGTGAAGGTACTGAGTTTATTATTCAATTACCCATTAAAAACAATTCATGATAAAGACAATCAAAATAGCCATTATTCTTGCAGTAATATGCAGCCCCGTCTATGCACAAAACCAACTCAAGGCAGATAGCCTGAAATATGAATTGGCAAATGCTAAACAGGATAGCATCCGGGCGTTTAGACTAATAGACTTGTCAAATATTTATCAAAATACAAAACCTGATTCTTCCATTTATTACGGCCTACAAGCCTTGACTTTGTTACAGAATACAAAATATTTTCCAAACCAGGTACCTGCGTTATTGAATTTATCTATCGAATTCAGGGTGCTGGGTGATGTGGGAAAAGCCATGGAAGCAGCATTTAAAGGTTTGCAAATAGCAGAAGAAAAGAAGGACAGCCATAATACAGCACACTGTTTAAATCAATTGGGAACCATCTATATGATATCCTTGCAGGACTATTCAAAAGCGATACAATATTTTCGGCAATCGAACCAACTATCTGATGAACTCCATGATGAAGAATGGAATGCCTTCATGGTATTGAACATAGCCAGCGCTCACCGGAGAAATAAACAATTTGACTCGGCTTTTTTTTACGATCAAAAAGCATATGCTACTTTTAAAAAACTTAACACTGCTGAACATATCCCGCTATTGTTTTTACAAATGGGTGCCACACAATTTGGTTTAAATAACTATCCGCTTGCTTTGGAATATTTACATAAAGGTTTACATATATGCCAGGAACAGGGTGATGTTTTCTATAGTTCGATTGCTTTTTATCGCATTGCTGAAGTTTTTCAAGCCATGAAACAGAAGGATTCCTGTATCTGGTTTACAAAACAAAGTCTTGCCGATGCCAATAAAATTAATTTTAAGCAACAGATATTGGACGCTACTACGCTGCTGGCACAATTATATGAGTCGAGAAATGTCGACTCCGCTTACTACTATTTAAAATTGGCCAAAACAGCAAATGATGAAGTTAACGGGCCTGCAAAAAAACTGGAACTTCAAAAAACGATTACAGACGAACAGGAACGCCAGCGCAAAGTGGAAGCTGAAAGGATGGCATATCAAACGCAATTGAAGCAATATATTTTCTTAGCCGGATTAGGAATTCTGCTGCTTATCGCATTTATTCTTTATCGCAACAATAAGCAAAAACAAAAGGCCAATAAAGTTTTAGAAACCACGCTTACCAATTTAAAATCCACCCAGGCACAATTGATCCAATCGGAAAAAATGGCTTCCCTTGGGGAACTCACTGCAGGCATTGCACATGAAATACAAAACCCGTTAAACTTCGTGAATAATTTTAGTGAAGTAAATAAAGAGTTACTTGAAGAATTAAAAGATGAAGCCGGCAAAGGAAATATTGATGAAGTAAAATCAATCGCTAATGATGTAATTGCCAATGAAGAAAAAATAAATCATCATGGCAAGCGAGCTGATGCTATTGTAAAAGGTATGCTGCAACACAGCCGCAGCAGCACGTCTGCAAAAGAACCAACAAATATTAATGCTTTAGCAGACGAATATTTGCGGTTGGCTTATCATGGTCTTCGGGCAAAAGATAAAGATTTCAATGCAACGATTAAAACAGATTTTGATGAAAGTATTGGAAACATCAACATCATTCCACAGGATATTGGAAGGGTGTTATTGAATTTATACAACAATGCGTTTTATGTAGTGAATGAAAGAAGCAAGCAACAAAAGGATGGATACGAACCAACAGTTTCAGTGAGTTCTAAAAAAGTAGATAATCAAGTGGAGATAAAAATAAGTGATAATGGCAACGGCATTCCACAAAAAATAGTTGATAAAATCTTTCAGCCATTCTTTACCACTAAGCCAACGGGGCAAGGAACAGGACTGGGGTTGAGTTTGAGTTATGATATTGTAAAAGCACATGGTGGGGAGTTGAAGGTGGAAACCAAAGAAGGAGAAGGAACGAAATTTATTATTCAATTACCTGTTTAAAAATGAATATGAAAAAACTATTGAAAATAGCATTCTTACTTTTATTATCCATTATTGCCAAGACCCAGCAAAACAAACCTTACAGCTTGTGGGCTGCCTTACAACACGTAACAACTGACTCGGTCCGGTATAATGCCTATGTGGAACTATATTATTACTACATTGAAGAAAACAGAGATTCAGCATTGTTTTACGCAGAGAAGCGCCTGGCACTTGCCAGGCAAAACAATCAAAAGCTGGCAGAAGCATTTGCTTTAGTAAGCAAAGGCTACCAGTATAACAACCTTGGCCGGTACTCAGAAGCATTCCAGTGCCTGCTAATGGCTCTGAGGATTGCAGGAGACCCACACAATGAAGAAGTAGCGGGATGGAGGATTACCCAGTTTCCGATTCCCGGCAAAGGCAGACTCATTAGTGTTTCTACAATACATCATGTATTGGGTGGCCTGATGCGCAATACTCAAAATCCTGAGCAGGAAATAGTTCAATTGAAAGAGGCATTGCGAATTGCTGTCCAAATAGATCACCCAGATCGCCAAATGACAGCAAACATGAATTTGGCAAGCGCTTATTTAATAATGAATCAACCTGATTCCGCATTATATTTTGCAAAGGTGGCGAAAGCGCTTTCAGAGAATCCATTAGCACAAAAATACAGAGGTAATAATGATCTCACTATTGGCGATATCTATCTGGCAAAGGGAGATAAGCAGCAAGCTAAAAAATACTACTTTGAAGGACTGAGTTCATCTACTGAACAAAATAATCAAAGTGATATAGCAAACCTGAATCATCGACTGGTTCAGGTTTACCTCATAGAGAATAAAAAGGACTCAGCACTATTCTATGCAGCAAAAAATCTTCGGGTGGTTGCATCTATTGGGGGTGTAGGATATAGAGAAATAAATATAGGAGTTGCCTATGCAGACATTTACTTATCCTATAAACTGAACAATCAGATTGATAGCGCATACAAATACCAGGGTATGGCCCTTATTACCCAAGACAGCCTGTATAAAATAAAAATAAAGAACATAGCAGCTTTTCAAAAACTTTCTCTTGGTGAAGCTATCCGTATGGAGAATCTGGAAAAGGACAAAATCCAGACACAATCAAAATTCAGAACTTTTGGAATGCTGGCTGGGCTGGCTGTTCTCTCAATCATTGGTTTTATCCTTTACCGCAACAATCGCCAAAAACAGAAAGCCAATCAGGTCTTAGAAGCAACTTTGAACAATTTAAAATCCACCCAAAGTCAACTCATCCAATCCGAAAAAATGGCAAGCCTTGGAGAACTCACTGCCGGCATTGCGCATGAAATTCAAAACCCGTTAAACTTTGTTAATAATTTTAGTGAGGTAAATAAGGAAATGCTGGAAGAGCTGAAAGCGGAACGCTTAAAGCCGAAACCAGAAAGAGACGAACAAACAGAAGCTGAAATTATAGAAGATGTTATTGCTAATTCAGAAAAAATAAATCACCACGGCAAACGTGCCGATGCCATAGTAAAAGGAATGCTGCAACATTCACAAACCAGCACCGGGCAAAAAGAACCAACGGACATCAACAAATTAGCAGACGAATATTTGCGCCTCTCCTACCATGGTCTTCGGGCAAAAGACAATTCGTTCAATGCAACCATACAAACAAATTTTGACGAAACGATCGGCAACATCAACATCATTCCGCAGGATATCGGAAGGGTGCTATTGAATTTATACACCAATGCTTTTTATGCAGTAACAGAAAAGAAAAAACAAAGTGGTAACGAATATGAGCCAACTGTTACAGTCAGTACAAGCTGCTCCCATCTCCTTCGGAGAGGAGTTGCGGGTGAGGTCAGCATAAGCGTAAAAGATAATGGAAACGGCATTCCTCAAAAAATAGTTGATAAAATCTTTCAGCCATTCTTTACTACCAAACCAACAGGACAGGGAACAGGATTGGGTTTATCATTGGCGTATGATATTGTAAAAGCACATGGTGGAGAGATAAAGGTACAGACCAGAGAAGGTGCAGGAACTGAATTTATTATTCAATTACCGTGTTAAATTAATTAGGTGTATTTGTAAATTATACTTAATTCCTTCTTATCTTTCTAATCCAAACTTTCCCTACATGCCTTCCTCACGCCAGCTCGCTGCTATAATGTTTACCGATATTGTTGGGTACACGGCCTTGATGGGTGATGATGAATTAAAGACTTTTGAATTATTGAATAAAAATCGCCACTTACAAAAACCGATCATTGAACAATATAATGGGCGATGGATAAAAGAACTGGGCGATGGGGTAATGGCT
>JAYWAU010000015.1:0-2689 GCA_043782265.1 Ferruginibacter sp.
GGATAATGCTTCCGATTTTAACGCCAGCCTTCTTTATATACAAAGAATGTTGAATGGTAGCAAGGTCATTTTCAAGATGATTGGGCATAGCAATTACATCTTCTTGTTGTTTAATAAAAAAGAAATCAGCTGCATTTTTTAAATAAGGTTTTATAATCTCAATTTCTTTTGCCCCCAATCTTTCAGATTTAGTTTTGTATTTACTTGTTTGCCATTCTGATGCTGCTTTTTTACCTTTTGTAAATGCCGCAATAAAAAAACCTTCTCCTTTTATTTTATCAGGATAAAACCTGTATCCGAAAGCATGCTGTTGTGGAGATTGCGTTTCAATAATATTCAATTCCGGTTGTACATTAATTTTGGTTGAAACAAAACCACATTCACTCACAAGCCAGTCTGCAATGGTCTCATCCTCTGTTTCAGAATAAGAGCAGGTAGAATAAATTAATGTACCGCCCTCTTTTAATGCAGGCAACACATCGGCCAAAATCCGCTGCTGGCGCTGGCCACACATGGTTACATTTTGCAGGCTCCATTCTTCAATAGCTGCTGTATCTTTTCTAAACAAACCGCTTCCGCTGCAAGGTGCATCTGCAACAATTACATCAAAATAGTTTTCTAACCGTTGAAAATCCTTTGGGTCATTATTGGTTACCATCACATTAGCAGCCCCCCATTTGGTAATATTCTTTGCCAAAATATTTACCCGTGTTTTAATAACTTCATTACTTACCAGCAAACTTTTATTGCCAATCAGCGATTGTATTAAAGTAGATTTACCCCCGGGTGCTGCACACAGATCCAATACTTTTATTGATTGAGATAAATCGATTGTTTGTTTTAGCACTTGCTCTAAAAACATGCTGCTGGCTTCCTGCACATAGTAAGCACCTCCATGAAAAATTGGATCGAGTGTAAACGATGGCCGCAGAGAAAGATAATAGCCCTGCGTAGACCATGGAACCGCTTCTTCTACAGTTGCGTCCATAAAAGAAATCTGTTTAAATTTAGCAGGATTTAATCTTATAGAAGTTAATTGTTCGCCTGACTGATGGATCTTTTCAAAAGCAGTTCTGTCAAAACCGGGCAGCCCTTCCAGTGATTCAAGAAATATTGATGGTAATTGAGTTGGCAATTATAGAACAAGTTTATTATGCAATCAAAATTAATGGAAGAGAGGGATAGAAACGCAGATGATACAGATTTGTACGGATTTTTAACGGAAAAAAATTATTGGAATACTAATGACACAAATTGTACAGTTTAAAAACGGATAAAAATCTGCAAACATCCGTTAAATCCGTGTCATCGGTGTTCCATAAAAACAAACTAATTTTACAGCAAAGAAATAATTGGTAAATGAAGGAAAAATTACAACTGTTAGCAGATTCAATTGAAGGAGATTTTTTTACAGATAATACCATGCGGATACTGTATGCCACAGACGCTTCGGCATACAGAGAAATGCCTTTAGCGGTTGCCATTCCGAAAACGGAAGAAGACATTAAAAAAATTATCAGTTTTGCGCATACTAACAACACCTCTTTGATACCACGTACCGCTGGCACTTCTTTGGCAGGCCAGGTAGTGGGCAATGGAATCATTGTTGATGTATCAAAAAACTTTACTAATATACTCGAATTAAATGTAGCCGAAAACTGGGTTAGGGTTCAACCAGGTGTAATTAGAGATGAACTGAATCTTTTTTTAAAACCACATGGTTTGTTTTTTGGCCCTGAGACTTCTACAGCCAACCGGGCTATGATTGGTGGCATGGTTGGTAATAATTCCTGCGGTTCCAACTCCGTTGTTTACCGCAGTACCCGGGAACATTTGCTGGAAGTAAAAGCCATTTTGAGTGACGGAAGCGATGTAGAATTTAAAACAGTAAGCAATGATGACTTTCATGCAAAGTGTGAAGTGGATAACCTCGAAGGAAAAATTTACAAAAATATCCGAAGTATTTTAAGCAATTACGATAACCAGCAGGAAATAAGAAAACAGTTTCCAAAAAAATCAGTGGAGCGACGTAACACCGGTTATGCAATTGATATGTTGCTGGACAAAGCGCCTTTTGTTGCAGGCATGCCCGACTTTAATTTTTGTGAATTGATTGCGGGCTCTGAAGGAACACTGGCTTTTATAACCGAAATAAAATTAAATGTGGTTCCTCTGCCACCAAAGGAGACAGGTTTGCTGTGCATCCATTTCAACAGTATTGATGAAAGCCTTCGGGCCAATTTAATTGCGTTGAAATACAAGCCGAGTGCAAGTGAATTGATTGACCACTATATTTTAGAATGTACTAAAGACAATATTGAGCAAAGCAAGAACCGCTTTTTTGTGCAAGGTGATCCGGGTGCAATTCTGGTGATTGAGTTTGTAAAAAATACAAGGGAAGAGATCATTGACATTTGTAAAAATGTGGAAGCAGAAATGCGTGCCGCAAATCTCGGCTATCATTTTCCCTTGCTGTTTGGTAACGATACAAAAAAGATCTGGACACTACGCAAAGCTGGTTTAGGCTTGCTGGGTAATTTACCCGGCGATGCCAAAGCCGTACCCGTAATTGAAGATACAGCAGTTGATGTAAATGACCTGCCTGCATACATTCGTGAGTTTAATGAGATACTGATTAAGTACGATCTGCATGCGGTTCACTATGCGCATGCCGGTTCCGGCGAAATTC
>JAYWAU010000016.1:0-2686 GCA_043782265.1 Ferruginibacter sp.
GTACCACGTACGGGACTCGAACCCGTGATTCCTCCGTGAAAGGGAGGCGTCTTAACCTCTTGACCAACGCGGCTTATTGTTAAAGGACGGCAAAGATAATGAGTGGAGGTTTTTTAGCCAAATATTTTCAATAATAACTGCAAATTAAATTTAAAGGGTATCTTAATCTTCTCTTATCAATAAATCCGGGCGTCTTTCTTCTGTACGTTTAATGGCCTGTTCGTGCCGCCACTGCTCAATCTTAGCATGATTGCCACTTAATAAAATATCCGGCACTTTCCATGTTCTGAAATCAACAGGTCGTGTATAAACAGGGGGTGCCAGCAAATTATCCTGAAAAGAATCTGTTAATGCAGAAGTTTCATCATTTAAAACACCTGGTAATAACCTGCCAATGGCATCTACTAACACTGCAGCAGCCAGCTCTCCCCCACTCAATACATAATCTCCAATAGAAATTTCTTTGGTAATAAAATGATCTCGCAGGCGCTGATCGACACCTTTATAATGACCACAAATTAACAGCAGGTTATTTTTTTGAGATAATTTGTTGGCAGTTTGCTGATTAAACGTTTCTCCATCCGGTGTTAAAAAAATCACTTCATCATACACAGTATCTTTTTGAAGGCTCTCAATGGCGTTTACCAACGGCTCAATCATCATCACCATACCAGCGCCACCGCCAAACTGGTAATCATCTACCTGGGCCCTTGCATAGGAGGTATAGTCACGCAGGTTAATACAGTTTACTTCCAGCAAACCTTTATCCCTTGCTCTTTTCATAATGGAGTGCGCAAACGGGCTTTGCAGCAAATCCGGCACTACCGATATAATATCAATCTTCATTGTATAAATTTAAAAGCGTATCAAAAATCCATAAAGCCGTCAATTTCACGCTTATCTTTTTTTGTTGGCCTCCCTTGCTTACTCATGCGTTTACCAGTATTAAAAACAGCTGCCTGAAATTGTATCCTGTCCAGTTCCTCTGCGGGAGTAATATCAGTATAATAAGTAATCGCTTCGCTGTATTGCACTCTGTGGTCTAACAAACCGGTAACTTTTATTACCCATCTTTTAGCTTCTGTTTTTACTTCATATTCGTCACCCACTGTTACAGTTTTAGAAGCTTTCACATTATCGCCGTTTAACTTTACCTTGCTTTTGTCGCAGGCATCAGCCGCCTGGCTCCTTGTTTTAAAAAGACGTATCGCCCACAGGTATTTATCAATGCGGAGTTTCTCTTTTTCCATGGTGTAAAATTAATGATTTCGCCCGTCCCCTGAAGGGGAGTTATTCGACGACTCTGAAAGTTGGTCAAATACCCTAAAATCTGATATGCTATAATTTATTTTTTGTCCGAACATTATCTTCCATGGCAGCATTGTTGCATCGCCCTCGTGTGCCGAATACCCATTGGGATCATTTGCCTTCGATTTGAAAACTCTTTGAATTTTTTGCCGTACACCACAAGCAACAGCAAAGTATTTATCTTAATTTAGTTTTCTAAAATTATTTGATGATGTATATAAAAAAATGGTTCTTAGCAGCCCTGTTTTTAGTTGCCACAGGTGTTCAATTAGCTACAGCACAGTATAAAACGGGTACCCGGTTTACACCAGATGGCAACAGCTATTATCTTAAAGAAGAAGGTACTATCTCCAAAGTAAATATTAAAACTGGTGAAACCATACCAGTAATTAAAAAAGCACAGTTAACGCCTGCCGGCGAAACAACTTTAAATATAGCCTCCTTCGCATTTAGTGCAGACAATAGCAAATTGCTGGTATTTACCAACACCACTAAAGTATGGCGCTACAAAACACTTGGTGATTATTGGGTACTGGACATTGCGACCAATAAATTAACTCAGTTAGGCAAAGGGAAACCTTCCCAATCATTGATGTATGCTAAATTTTCGCAGGATGGTAAAAAAGCAGGGTATGTAAGTGAGCATAATTTATTTACAGAAGATATTGCCACCGGAAAAATAACCCAGCTAACGTTTGACGGCACACGCAAATTAATTAACGGCACGTTCGACTGGGTGTATGAAGAAGAGTTTGGCTGCAGAGATGGTTTTAGATGGAGCCCTGATGGAACTACCATTGCTTTTTGGCAGGTAGATGCTACTAAAATAAGAGATTATCTTATGCTTAACACAACTGACTCCAATTACTCACATGTTGTTCCGGTTGAATATCCAAAGGTTGGGGAAGCTCCATCACCGGTAAAAATTGGTGTTGTAAGTGCAGCGGGTGGCACTGTTAAATGGATGAATATTGAGGGAGATCCGCAACAACATTACTTGCCAAGAATGGAATGGGCTGATGGCAGCACATTGGTTGTGCAACAACTAAACCGTAAACAACAGGAAAGCAAATTATTCTATTGCAACGTATTGGATGGAAGCAGCCGCAATTTTTATACAGAGAATGATAATGCATGGGTAGAAATAAAGAGTTACTGGAATGATGATGACCCAACAGGTTGGGATTGGATAAACAACCACAAAGAATTTATTTGGGTAAGTGAAAAAGATGGCTGGCGGCACATTTATAAAATAAGCCGTGATGGTGCCAAACAAACTTTACTAACGATTGGTAAATACGATATTGAGTCCATCAAAAATATTGATGAAGCCGGTAACAATATTTACTTTATGGCTTCACCTGAGAATGCCACGCAA
>JAYWAU010000017.1:0-2681 GCA_043782265.1 Ferruginibacter sp.
TTGTATTATGCGCTTTATGATTCTATAAAAGCAGTGGCGCAGCAATTTCCAAACCTTAACCGGTTTGTATTAAAAGGGTCTGCCCGTTCTTCGGGCTCATCCGACATAAGTATTGGATACAATATTCCGAAAGGAAGCGTAACAGTAACAGCCGGAGGCCAAACATTAATTGAAGGTGCCGATTACGATATCAATTACGATTTAGGTACTATTAAGGTAACCAACCAGGCAATATTAAATGCAGGATTACCGGTTCAGGTAAACTTTGAAAACAATGCTGGTTTTGGCATGCAGCAAAAAGGCTATGTTGGTTTAAGGCTGGATTATCTTGCAAAAAACACCTTAAAAGAACAACTGGCAATAGGTGGTACGATTGTGCGCTTAAGTGAGCGTCCGTTCTTTACAAAAAATAATATTGGTGAAGATCCTATCCACAACACCATGTATGGACTGGATGTTAATTACCGCAGGGATGTGCCAAGAATAACTAAGTTACTAGATAAACTTCCTTTCTATTCAACAACAGTTCCTTCTAAAATTAATTTTTATGCAGAGGGGGCTTACTTACAACCAGGCCATGCTTCTCAAATTGGTAAAGGTACTGCCGGTACTGTTTATATTGATGATTTTGAAGGAAGTAAATCTGGGATTGATCTTCGTTTTCCTGCTATTAGCTGGGGTCTTGCTTCTACTCCGCAAGGAGCGACAGACGAATCAGGCAATGCAATATTTAAAGAAGGACTATTAAATAATAATCTTGATTATGGTAAAAATAGGGCCAAGATAGCATGGTATCAGATTGAGCCTGCTCTTCAACTATATAAAGGTGCCAATAATCCATTGGGAGCCGATAGGGAAGAACTGAGTGACCCACGTGTTCGTCTTGTTAGCCAAAGTGAAATATTTCCACAAAGAACAACTGATTATGGGCAGAACCAGTTAACGACATTTGACCTTGCTTATTATCCTGATCAAAAAGGTCCCTATAATTTTGATGCTTCTGCCGCAGGTATTGATGCCAATAATAAATTAAAAAATCCAGCTCAAAGATGGGGTGGTTTAATGCGCAATATTGATCAGACCGATTTTGAAACGGCTAATGTGGAGTTTATAGAATTTTGGGTACAGGATCCATTTATTAAAACGCCCATATCTCCCACAGCAGGGGGAAAATTATATTTTAACCTGGGTAATATTTCAGAAGATGTTTTAAAAGATGGCCGAAGATTTTATGAAAATGGATTGCCTACACCAAATGCACCAGCACAGTTGGATACAACCACCGTTTGGGGCGCAGCACCATTAAATCCAATACAGGTTACCAATGCTTTTAGCAATGATGCCAATGACAGACAATACCAGGATGTTGGTTTTGATGGGTTGGATGATGCTGCGGAAAAAATTAAAAGAGCTCCATATCTTGCATCGTTAGGTCCGATACTTAACAGCACTGCGCTGCAACAGGTTACTGCCGATCCATCGCAGGATGATTATATCCATTATAGGGACGCAGGGTTTACCAATACAGATGGTATTTTAAAACGCTATAAAAATTTTAATAATCCTCAAGGCAATTCAAAAGTAAATGACGGATCAGCTTTTTCTTCTGCGGCAACATTATATCCGGATGCTGAAGATTTAAATAAGGATAATACGATGAACGAATCTGAGGAATATTTCCAGTATATAGTGGACATAAAGCCTCAAACAGATCCCAACATGCAAATAGGGGTTAACTACATTGTTGATAAAAAAGTAGTGGGCATAAAACTGGTTAATGGCACCACCCGTAGCGAAACCTGGTACCAATTTAGAATACCAATTGGAGCTTATAACAGGAAGATTGGAAATATACCTGACTTTAAATCTATCCGTTTTATAAGAATGTTACTGACAGATTTTTCTGATTCAGTAGTAATGCGTTTTGGCAAACTTGAACTAACCAGGAATATCTGGCGTAAGTTTCAAAACAAAATTGATTCCTCCGGTATTTATTCACCCATATCAACCAATGTAGATTTTAATGTAGGGGCAGTAAACATTGAAGAAAATGACAAACGTTCTCCATTGCCTTATCGAACACCAAGAGAAATTCAGCGCCAGCAAACACAGAGTAATAATGGAGTAAATCTTTTGCAGAATGAACAAAGTATGAGCCTGCAATTTTGTGCAATGGGTAAAAATGATGCTAGAGGTGTATTTCAAACTTTTGCCAATAGGGATATTCGCCAGTATGGTAATTTATCTATGTTTATTCATGCTGAAAATAACGTAAAATCACCCAACAGCATTAAAGACAGAGATTTAAATGCAGTGATAAGAATCGGTACTGATTTTGTTAGTAACTACTACGAGATAAAAATTCCGCTATACCTGACACCGCTATCTGCTAATGCTCTAAACCCCAACAGTGATGCTTATAATGATACATTGTGGCGGGCCATCAATAATTTAAATGTAAATCTTTCGCTTTTACCCAGATTAAAACAGCTAAGAAATTTACAAGGTGTGCCAACAGTTATTTTCAGGCAAAAACAAGGTAATGGCCAAACGTATTCTATTTTGGGCGATCCTAATCTGGGGGAATTGAGAGGTGTTTTAATTAGTGTGGAAAATGTAAACAATCCAAATGCCTGTGGCGAAGTGTGGGTGAATGAATTAAGGTTAAGTGCCATTAATGA
>JAYWAU010000018.1:0-2679 GCA_043782265.1 Ferruginibacter sp.
TAATATCGCGTATTTCTTCTGCAAGTGTAAATCCGTCCATGTTTGGCATCATTACATCTAACAGGCAGATATCAAATTTTTCACGTTGAAAAGCAGCCAGTCCAAGGCGGCCATCTCTTTCCAACACAACTTCATAATCATTTAATTCAAGATAATTTTTTAATACCATTCCAAGATTGGTATCATCTTCACACAATAGTATTTGAGGTTTTGCTGCTTCCATGGTTTAAAGTTTTATGGCAAATAAAATTAATTCAAATTTGTTGTAGCTAATATAATGCCTATTTATTTGTTAAAGGTCATTTCCAAATTCTTATAACAAATTTACAACAGAAAAAATATGCATTTTTTTGATTTTTCGTTAAATAAAATGTATAAAAAAAGCCATCTTAATAATAAATGGCTTTTAAAATTGCTTTCATTTTTTTATAATCTACTAACCAACTCATCGCTCATAGGCGTAACCTTGCTATCAAATTTTGTGATAAGATTTCCTTTTTCATCCAATAGGAATTTATTGAAATTCCAACTTATAGAAGCATCTAATACACCGTTCTCACTTTTATTACAAAGCCATTTGTAAATAGCAGCCATATCATCACCTTTTACAGAAATTTTTGCTGCCATGGGGAATGTTACACCATAATTTTTTTTGCAAAATTCTTTTATCTCCCCGTTGGTACCGGGTTCTTGTCCTCCAAAGTTATTTGCTGGGAAACCAACAATAACCAACTTATCCTGGTACTTTTTATACAAAGCTTCTAATCCTTCATATTGTGGTGTGTATCCACAGGCAGAGGCAGTATTTACAATTAATATTTTTTTGCCCTTAAACTTTGAAAAATCAATCGTACTACCGTCCAAAGCCTCTACTTTAAAATCGTAAATAGATTTAGCTGCAATTGGTGAAGTAGCCGCAACTTCTTTATTCATTATTGAGGGGTTTGTATTTGTTACGCATGATAACAGCGTAAAACTGATTGCAATTAATTTGATCATAAAATTTAATTTTTTATTTTTAACGTATGGAAATGAGTTTTGTTCACTGTTATTGTTTTTCATAGCAACCTATATCAGGCAATCCGACTGAACGATTATTATCATCAAGATCTTTGGCAAAACCAGTGCCATTAAATCCGTTATTAATACCCGGTGCATTATCTCCGGTTATATGAAAATTATACAATTGTTTGGTTATATCAATGTTATCAAATTGCGGATCCTGATTTTTAATAACTTCTATGAATGTACTATTTAAAGGATCTTCTTTGACTTTATATAAACAATGGTCAAAAATAACATTAAATGTATTAACGCCTTCTTTACTAACTTTTATTTCATTGTCAACAGATCCGTTATCACCCCAAAAAATACAATTTCTTAAAGTACATTTTAGATTGGCAGTAAGGTTACCTCCGTCTGGAGATGTAAAATTATTGATTACTAATACGGAGTTTTTGTGAACAATATTATCATTAGAATAAGAAACAATCGTGCAATTGGTAATATTATAATTGCCCCCATAAGCAATGCTAACATTAGTGCCACAATTGGTAATTAAACTATTGTCAATATCAACACTTGAATTAATACATAGTAATCCTACATCATAGGCATTATCAATTATACATTGGTGTAAAGTAAGTTTTGCATTTGAATTTACTGATGGCTTTTCTACTACTACAGCCTGGTAAGCATTTTTAATGACCGCATATTTTAGTACATTGTTTTTACTGCTGCCTCTAAAATAAATACCCGGCCAACTTGCTGGTAAATTCTTATAGTCCTCATCCATCCTATCTCCGGTAACATTTACTGGTGCTGGTTTTGTTCCATTAATAATAAGTGTGCCATCCGTAATAAAAGGCGCATCAGCATGCAAATAAATTTTGCAGCCAGGCTCTATGGTAAGCGTTGCTGAAGTATCAATGCGAATGCTTCCTAAAATAACATAAGGCAAATTATTACTCCAGGTTACATTGCCCTTAATAATCTGGTTACGAAGAAAATTGGCATTTTGCCCAAAGGCTTCCAGTTGTACAAAGTGGCTATTACCATTGTACATTATCATGATGCTATCTTTAAGAATAAAAGGTAAATCGGCATTACCTGGATTAATGTTTACAGTAACAAAAACATAAATACTGTCATTGGCTGCTACTTCAATGTCACTTGCTTCGCTGCCAACTATTCCGTTTATGTTTAGTTTAAAAGCAGAAGTATTTCCATTCATCAATTTAACCTTACTCAAAAGCAACTTTTGATTATTAAGATTATTTATTTTAAACGACTGGGTAATGGAACCAATACTTGTAAAAAATGTATCGTACTTTAGACTATCTACACTTGTGGAAATTTGGGCATTTTGACTGGTAATAAATGAATCTTTTTTGCAGGCAGAAAAGTATAAAAAAACCACAGTAAGCATAATGCATTGAAAGATTGGTAACCTGAGAAAATTAAATACAATGCTCTTCATCCGATAAAATTAGTTATTTATTCTAATGTAATTTTGGGGTAGTTGAGTATTATTTTGTTTGATGAGCAAGTGTTGCAATACTCAATTTTACATTTTCAATTCCAATAAGCATACTACCGCAGGCTTCAAGGGTTGCACCCGTAGTTACCACATCATCGACAAGTAATACACTTTTTCCTTTTAATTTATTTCCATCCATT
>JAYWAU010000019.1:0-2672 GCA_043782265.1 Ferruginibacter sp.
AATGACGGATTGTGGGATTTGAATGTAGAAACCAATCAGCTATGGGCCAATGAAACACATCAACAACTATATGGCTTTTCACTCGCAGATCCCATTCCAGAATTTGATGCGTGGGTGAAAAGAATACATCCTCAGGATAGAGAAAGGATTGTAGGGGCTTTTGAAAAAGCGAAAGATTCGGGAGGTGAAAGCCAAGCTGAAGAGTATCGGTTTTATTCAGAAACAGCCGGCTGGATAAATATATATGGCAGAACACTTTTTAAGAGAAATGCGGAAGGGAAGCTAGTTCGGTTAATTGGCAGCATGATAGATATTTCCGTAAGTAAAAAAACAGAGGAGGAGTTGTTAAAATCCAAGCAACAGTTTCAAAGCCTGGTTGAGAATATATCCGGCGTTTATTGGGTTAACAACCTGGAAACGTATCAATCACTTTATATAAGCCCTTCTTACGAAACTATTTGGGGAAGAAAAGTTGAAGATCTTTACAAAAATCCAGCTGACTTTATTAACGCAGTTCATCCGGATGATAGACCATTTTTATTTGAAGCATACAAAAATGTCATTCATACATCTGTAATGAATATTACGTACAGAATTATACGTCTGGATGGAGCAATAAGATGGATATCCGCTAAAACCAATGTGGTTGTAAATGCAGAAGGCAGCAGTATTGAATACGGTTATGCAGAAGATATTACCGAGCGTAAAAAGGCAGAGGAAGAAATTAAAAATACCAACGAACAATTACGTCAGTTAACGGCTCATCTGCAAAGTATAAGGGAAGATGAGCGCAAAAGAATTGGTCGTGAAATTCACGATGAACTGGGACAGCAATTAACTGCCATCAAAATGGATGTTGTATGGATTGATAAAAAAATGCCGGCTGAAACCATTGCATTGAAAACAAAATTGAAAAATATTATTGGGTTGTTAGATGGAAGCAATCAATCTATTAGAAGAATATTAAGTGAACTGCGGCCAGTAGTTTTAGACGATTATGGATTAATAGAGGCTATGGAATGGCTTGGCAGGCAATTTACCACTAACACCGGTATTCCTGTAAAGTTTGTAAGTTCCGAAGCAGAGATCAAAGCACCCGAGTTAATTGCTACCTGTATCTTTAGGGTTTACCAGGAGGCCTTTACCAATATAACTAAGCATGCAAGGGCAAAAGCAATTTCTACCTCTTTGGATATCATAGACGATACCATAGTTGTAATTATTGAGGATGATGGTAAAGGCTTTAAAATCGAATCTGCTCAAAGCAATAAATCATTTGGCATATTCGGGATGAAGGAAAGAGTACTTTCGTTAGATGGAAAATTTGAATTGTTTTCTTCTCCGGGAAGGGGAACAAAAATCGTTATTACTTTGCCGTATGCTATAAATAAAAAAGCTAATCTTACTTAAAAAATGAAACAAATACTTTTGGCAGATGATCATAGTTTTATACGATTGGGTCTTATTCAGATACTGAAGGATGAATACCCTTTTGTTGAAATTACGGAAGTGGCTGATGGAGCTTCGTTGGTAAATAAAGTATTGCAACATAATTGGGATCTTGTAATTTCTGATCTCGATATGCCTGGTATGAACGGGCTTGAAGCACTTGAAAAAATAAAGCTGATAAATCCTCTTTTGCCGGTATTGATACTTAGTATTTACCCGGAAGAGTTATACGCCATTAGAGTGTTGAAGGCCGGAGCAGCCGGGTACATGAATAAAAATGCAGCCCCATATGAGTTAGTTACAGCACTTCAGCGGATTTCTTTAGGAAAGAAATACATCACCGCCGAAATAGCAGAAAAATTGTTACATCATACGGATTCTAATAAAAAACCTCATGAATTACTTAGCAACAGGGAATTTGAAATTTTTAAATTGCTGGCACTTGGTAAATCCCTGACCCAGATAGCAGAGACGCTATCCCTTGCTTTAACTACCATCAGCACACATAGAGGTAGAATTATAACAAAACTGCATGTTACAACCAATGCTGATTTAACCAGGTACGCCATTACGCACAATATTATTGCTGGTATCTAAACGCAGTATTACTGAAAATAAATGCCTTTGTACCTGTAGTATATATACTACTGATACATTAGTCAATCTGCTACTAATTAAAAACTTCGTATTCTATAATTTTGTTCTAAATATTGGTATTACTTTGTTGAAAGCGTACTTATGAAAAACATAATTGTATTAGTTGTTGATAGTTCGGTAGTGATTATTGAAAGATGGCAAAATATACTTTTAGAAACCGAGAATGTAAAGTCGGTTTATGGTGCTGTTGCTTATGCGGATGCTTTATTACTTTTTAATAAAATAAAACCAAATGTAGTGTTGTTAGATGGTGATTTGCCCGGTACTGCATCCATTGATTTACTTAAAGAGTTTAAAGCGGCAGATGAAAAAACTACTGTTATTGTGGTAGCCAATAATGCAGATAATTATGTTGAAGAAAAATGTAAATTATTAGGCGCAGATTTCTTTTTTGATAAATACAATGACTTTGAAAAAATACCAACATTTATAACAACCAATGCCAGCATTACTTATTAGCTATATACAATATTAATCCACAGAAAAACCACCACCAAAAGCACAAACAGTAAAAATGAATTTTGCTTAATACCAACAAGTAAAATGTTTTGCAGTTTGTGCTTTTT
>JAYWAU010000020.1:0-2670 GCA_043782265.1 Ferruginibacter sp.
CTACCAGGTGTGGTACCACGTTTAAACGTGCAGACTGTTGCATGGAAAAAAAACAAGCCAGCAATGAGCTGTACTACGACAATTATAACCTTGTATTAATCAAATATTTCTATTAACAACCGGCGACTGTATAAATTCCACTAACAAAACCATCCATCATGATTCAAATTAGAGAACTGCAAAAATTATTTTCAACCGAAGAAGTAGAAACGACGGCCTTAAATGGCATCAACCTCGAAATTAAAGAAGGCGAATTTGTCGCCATCATGGGGCCAAGTGGTTGCGGTAAATCAACCCTGCTAAACATAGTTGGCCTGCTCGACAATCCTTCTGGCGGCGATTATAATTTCTTTGGTACCGAAGTGGCAAAAATGACGGAACGCAAAAGGGCGCAATTGCGGAAAGGCAATATTGGCTTCGTGTTTCAGAGTTTTAACCTGATCGATGAACTGACAGTTTTTGAAAATGTTGAACTGCCATTGATCTATATGAACATGCCTGTAAAAGAAAGAAAAATAAAAGTTGAAACGGTATTGGAGCGTATGAACATCATGCACCGCCGCAATCACTTTCCGCAACAATTGAGTGGTGGACAGCAACAGCGGGTTGCCATTGCAAGAGCAGTAGTAGCAAAACCAAAATTAATTTTGGCGGATGAGCCCACTGGTAATCTGGATAGTAAAAATGGTGAAGAAGTAATGAAGCTGTTGCAGCAACTGAATGAAGAAGGCACGACCATCATTATGGTAACCCATAGCCCTTATGATGCAGGCTTTTCTCACCGTATTGTGAATTTGTTTGATGGGAAGGTGGTGACTGAAAATTTTCATGTGTAAGTATTTTGGTAAAAAATAAAAGCTCATTGTATGTACTTTAAACTGGCTTTACGCAATCTCAGAAAAAACAAACTGTTCACTGCCGTTAACATCATTGGTTTATCTGTTGGCATTGCCAGTGTAATGGCACTCTCGTTTTCGGTTTATCAATACATAACCCCCGACCGGATGATGGAGGGTAAGGAAAATTTGTATTACCTCAAAACGACTACTCCATCTGGCGAATCGTATATGGTGACAACCTATCCGTTGCTTGAGGAGATCGTAAAAACCTGTCCTGAAGTAGAGGCCGGTACGCACACACAATCCTGGAATAACCCGTGGTTAAAGTATGGCAACAAGGAAGCACAGGAAGGAACGATGTATGTAGAGAAAGACTTTTTTAAAGTGTTTAGTTTCCCCTTAACTGCAGGCAATGCCGCTACCGCATTGGAGGATAAATTTTCTGTGGTGATCTCTGATAAGGTTGCCCGCCAGTTGTTTGGTAAAGAAAACCCATTGGGTAAAACCATTGCAGCAGACGATTCTGTACAACTGACCGTTACCGGTGTATTGGCTCCACAGGCAAACAACAATACCGTTCATATAGAGGTATTGTTAACTGCTGCTTTATTGAAAGACATTAAAGATTTTGCCGGCGGCGCTAATTGGTACAACACATTTGCTAAAAACTTTCTTCGTTTAAAACCAGGTAGCAGTATCCCGTTATTTGAATCAAAGCTTGCAAAAATTGTTGCAACAAATTATGCACCTGAATCAAAAAACAGTATCATTAAAGCGGTTGCTTTTAATAATATGAAAGAGGAAGCCGGACCTTTGATTGGTGTTATTATCAAAGGCGCTGTGGGAGCTGCTGTTTTTATATTGCTCATCATTGTGGTTAACCTCATCAACCTGAATGCAGCAACCATGTACACCCGTTCAAAGGAAGTTGGCGTTCGGCAAATGATGGGTAGCGGAAAGAAAAATATTATTCTCCAGTTTTGTGTAGAGAATGGTTTGCTGGTGCTGTTTTCTGTTGTTTGCGGCACCCTGTTGTTTATGTATGCATTGCTGCCGCAGATGAATAAATTTACGGGTGACCGGTTTGGAGAAAGTGTGCTGAACATTAAAAATGACTATCCTTTTTTACTGTTGTTTATTTTTATTGGTATTGTAATAACGCTGGCTGCAGGTAGTTTACCGGCCTGGCGGCTTACGGCATTTAAAATAAGTGATGTGGTAAAGGGCAAACTCGGCAACATAAACAGTGGCAACCGCATGCGAAATATTTTTATTACCGTGCAGTTTACACTGGCGATCATCTTCATAGGTATTACACTTATTCTTAACAGGCAGATCAATTATATGAAATCAGTTTCTGTTGGCTTCAATAAAGAAAATGTGGTGGTGATAAATACTGACCTCGCTTTCAGAAATCCACAGGCAGCAGGTGTACATTTTGAGAGCCTGCTTCAACAGCTAAAAGGCAATCCCAATGTAAGAGCAGTTTCCACGGCACAAACCATCCCAACAGGTTATTGGGATAATAACAATACTTACAAGGAAACTGCCAGTGGCAAAGAAATAAAATTCAGGCATGCCGGGGCAGATGCAGGTTATTTAAAAACATTTGAAGTGCCCCTGGTTGAAGGGCGTGATTTTGATGATGCGTTGGCCGCCAGCGAAGAAAAATCAGTCATCATTAATAAGACAGCGATGAAAGCATTTGGCTGGACATCTGCTGTGGGGAAAAAATTGGTGTCCAAAGGCGGCAATGAAACATTTACTGTAATTGGTGTAATGGACGACTTTAATTACCAGAATACACAAGGCGCCATTGAGCCTTTGATGC
>JAYWAU010000021.1:0-7386 GCA_043782265.1 Ferruginibacter sp.
CTACCAGCAAATGAGTATTGTGCTTGAAACCAGCGAAGGTGCATTAAAAGCTAGTTATCACCATGCGGTAAAAAAAATAGAGGACTATATTTTAAATCATTAAACTATCTACCCCTTAATGGGTCTTAACACTGCATGAAATTTCAGGATGACATATTATTAAACGAGTTGCAATCACTAAGTCCCTTATTGGCTGGTTTAGAGAAAACGACTGTTTTTTTTGTTCCGGAAGGTTATTTTGAAAATTTGAGTAATGCTGTATTGATATGTATTAAGGACGATATCGGTATTACAAACAATTCAAAACTTGATGATGTACCTGAAGGATATTTTGAAAATTTCCCGGCAGCTATCTTAAATAAAATAAAAGCACAGCAAAAAAATACAGTAGTAAATGATTTAGAAGAACCATCTGAATCATTAAGAAATATAAAACAAAAAGAATTGTTTGAAGTACCAAACGGATATTTTGAGAACCTGGCTGTAACCATTCTAAATAAGTTAAAAGTAGCGGAAAAAAGCACTGATACAGAGGAATCAATATTATCAGAATCAATTCAAAGCTTAGATCAAAAGACCTTTTTTGATGTACCGGCAGGATACTTTGAAAATTTGTCTGTATCTATTTTAGACAAAATAAAAGCCGGAGCAAGTAGCAAAGAAGAAATAAAAAAACTTTCCCCTCTAATGGAAAGTTTACAGCAGGTAAATGTGTTTGAAGTACCGGAAGAATATTTTAGTACAGTGCAGGGTAATATTATTAATGCAGCAAAAGCAACAACAGTTACAACAGCCAAAGTTGTGAGTATGCCCAAAACAAGATCATTTTTTAGATACGCAGCTGCAGCCGTTATTACCGGTGCTATGGCTTTGGGTGTTTATAAATACACTAATAAACCTGCTATTAACGCTCCAGTTCCAGCATTAAGTTTTGCTAAACTCGATTCTTCAATTGAAAAAGGTAAGGCAATGAATGAAGATCAGTTTAATGAAGCCTTAAACAGTCTTACAAAAGAAGATATTACCAGCTATCTTGAAAAAAATGGAAGCGATGAAGACATATCACTGCTAACAAACAATGTTGAAGTAAATGACCTGCCTAGTAAAGATGATTATTTATTAGATGAAAAAACTTTAGAGAATTATCTTGATAAAATTAAATTTCAAAATTAAAATAATAAAGGAGGAAGAGATATGAAGAAGCTATACATTATATTGGCTTTTATAGGCATCGCAGGATTGGCTAATGCACAGGATGAGCAGCCATCAGAAAAAAAACAAGAGAATATAGAAGCGCTTAAAGTTGCCTTTATCAGCAAGGAGCTGGATCTTACACCAGATGAAGCACAAAAATTTTGGCCACAATACAATCAATATTCAAAGGAATTAAAGGCGATTAAATTGAGTAATCCTGATGATGTTTTAGACAGGGATGAAAAAGTATTAAACCTGAGAAAAAGTTATAAAGAACAGTTTACAAAAATACTTGGGCCGCAAAGAGTAAATAATATGTACAATGCAGAAAGTCGTTTTCACCAGCTGTTATTTAAAGCTATGCGCAAACAAAACCAACTTCAAAACAGGCCTGTGAGGCCATTGCAAAGAAGAAATTTTTAGACCCTATAAGAAAATAATGGCCTAATGGTTTGTGGGGCAACGATAGTTGGTGACCAATCCAGTAAGGTTGCTGTCTTTAATTAATTTTGTTTGCAAATATTAAAATTCAACAACAGGTGTTTTAATATCATGGTAAAAAAGAAAGATCCATTTTTCCTCCTGGCCTGTCTGCCACCATTGCTGCCTTAACTCCATGCATTTCTTTCCATCAAAATCATATTTTGCAATAAAACGACTTTTCATTTGCTGTAGCTGTGGTGCCACATCTCCCCCAAAAAAGATTTTTTTTTCATCTTCCACAATCCAAAATACCTGGTGAAAAGGACAATGTGCTCCGGTAACTTCATACCTTATATAACCATCAATTACGCCGTTCCCTTCTGTAAAAACAACCTTATCTGCATTGGACAATAACTCAAAATCTTCTTGTACATAAGAGGCATTATTTTTATCTAAACCAAATGCCAACTCCTCTTTATTTACATAATAAGTCGCATTGGGGAAACTTAAAAAATGTTGATGCAGTATCTTGTCTTCGATGCTGATTGCACCTGAATGATCTTTATGTAAGTGGCTAAGTAAAACCTTGGTTACATCCAATGGATTAATGTCATTGTTCAACAGGTTTTGATGGATTTGTAAATGACCTTCTTTATTGCTAAACCCTAACCCGGCATCAATTACAATTACATCTTTTTTTGTAACGATGCAAAAGGGCTGCACTTCTACCAGTAAGCTTCCAATGGCTCTTTGCTGCAGATTATCTTCGTCCTTATTAAAAGGAATAAACTTTTTGGTTTTATCTATTGTAAAAGCGCCTTCACTCAGTGGAATTATTTTCATCTGCACCTATAGCTTATTGATAATTTTATTAACCTCAAAAATTTAATGACTTAATTATTAAAAATTAGGTTTCGTTGTAAAGTTAACTGAAACGTATGATGAAGCATTTACAGATAAAAATTACCTTAACACCATCTGCCTGTCTGCATCCAATTTAATAGCAATGAATAAAAGAACAGTAAAAGTAACAAGGGATGATCCTCCATAACTTAATAATGGCAATGTAATTCCGGGAGATGGAGCAATGCCCAACGTCATACAAACATTTAATGCCACATGAAAAAAAAGTACACCTGTTACACAATAAATATATACCCTGCTAAAAGTACTTCTTTGCCTTTCTGCCAAAAATATTAACCGAAACATTAATCCAAAATAAAGTAACATAAGTATTGCACTGCCTATAAGACCAAAACTTTCGCCTACAGAAGAAAAAATAAAATCAGTATTTTGAGCAGGAACAAATTCCCCCCTGGTTTGTGTGCCTTGCAAAAAACCTTTCCCCCAAAAACCACCACTACCAATAGCAATTTTAGATTGTTTTACATTATAACTTTCAACCTTTTCACCTGTACCTTTTTTTGTTGTCCCTAATTTTGAAAACTCTTTCTGAATTTCTGCTTCTCTTTCTCTGTTTGAAAATTTAAAATCATCGATACCAAATGTAGAAAATATTCTTACCACCTGGTGAGGTTTAAGCACCTTATCAAACAAGGCAGGAACCAAAAATTTCTGCACCCCCACACACAATACCCATGCAGTGGCAATGACGAGTAAAATATTTTTATCCCGTTTTATTCTTCGTCTATATAAATAGCAAAAATAAGCCGCTATGATTGTGAGTGCTAAAAATAATGCATTGGGTGGCACGACTATGCTCGCAATAATTAAAATAACCAATGAAAAAAGTAATACGAGGTAAATGGCGGGTAAACCTTCGCGGTAAAAAGCAATACCAAAAGAAAAATATACAATTGCAGCTCCAGGTTCCTTTTGTAATATGGATAAGATAGCCGGCGTAAAAGCAATTACAGCTGCAATAATTTGCGACTTGGTTTTAGTAAAATCAGGTTCAATAAACGAAAGGTATTTTGCCAGTGCTAACGAAGTAAATATTTTACAAACTTCTACTGGTTGAACATTCATAAAACCCAATGGAATCCAGCTTTTAGAGCCCCCCACTTCTTTACCCACTACAAAAGTGGCTAAAATTAATAACACCCCAAATGCATATCCAAGGTTTGCGGTAGCAGTAAAAAATTTACTGTCAGTAAGTAATATTAAAACAGCCATAAAAAGACTTGCAACAAAAAAAAACAGTTGCTTACTATACTCTTTTTTAAAGCCCAGAAAATTTTGCAAAACATTATCGCCCAATTTATATTCAACCGAAAAAATACACAACAATCCAATAGCAACCAACATTACATACAGCCATACCATTAGCCAATCAATTCCTTTTCCTATTTCCTTATTTTTTTGGTACATTTTATTAAAAACTATTTTAATTTTTTACGGTGTCTTTAGGTTCGGGTTTCTTTTTTGAGTTTGGCAACACAGCTTCTGCTTTAATTACCGGCAAAGAATCATTACTGTCTTTTTTAGGTAACTCCTTTTTTACTGTTGAATCTTTGTCTCTCTTCATTTTATCCAACACATCTGTTTCATCATCCTGCTCCAAACCAATGGTATCTTTAATAGTTTTTATATAGTTTTTAGCAATCAGGTAGGCGGAATCTTTCGAATGCCTTAAGGAATCCTGTCTTTTTATTTCTATATAAATCCTGTCAGGTATTAAATTTAGTTTCGATAATTCTTCTACTTTATCTAGTCTTTTTTTATCTGTAATGGAGTCTTTCAAATATTTTTCTATCATCAATCCAACAATTGGTGCTGCGTAAGTACCCCCAAATCTTCCACTGTTTTCTACTACACACATAATTGCAATTCTGGGGTTTTCTCTTGGTGCAAAGCCACAAAAAAATGCGTGATTGGGTTGTTTTATACCTCTGCTATAATTTTCTACGGTACCTGTTTTACCACAAATTGCTATTCCTTCGATCTTTGCTGCAATACCGGTACCCTTGTCAACAACATTCTGCATGCCATCATGTACTGCTTCAAAAACACTATCCGCAATATCAGTGGCATTGTGTTTTTCCTGAAAAGTTTTTAACATCCCAAATTTGTCTCCTCCCTCAATGGAATCAACCACATGCGGAATTTTGTACCAGCCTTTATTGGCAATATAAGCCATTTCATTTGCTACCTGTAGAGGTGTAACATCTACTTCGCCTTGCCCAATACTTACTGAGCGAAAAGTACAGTAGTTCCATCTGCCTTCTCCATACACTTTATTAAACTGAGCAGGTGTAGGTATATTACCTCTTTTTTCTGAAGGAACATCTACTCCTAATTTGTGGCCAAGACCAAAAGCATACATGTAACGATCCCAGGCAGCAAGGCTGCTGTCTACATTGGGATATTTTGGGTTATTGATTACCCTTTGCATTACGGTAGCAAAATAAGTGTTATCAGAAATCGTAATGGCTCCTCTAAGATCGAATGTACCCTTGTCTAAACATTTCATAGGGTTACCACCACCGCAGCCATAAAAAGCACCTGAGCAGGAAACCCTGAAGTCTGTTGTAATCATGCCTTCATGCAACCCAATTAGTGCCTGTAAAGTTTTAAAAGTAGAGCCGGGAGAGTAGGTGGCACTCACAGTTCTGTTTAGTAATGGATTTGCAGGATTTAAAAAAAGTTCAGAAAAATGTTTTCGTCTTTCGCTACCCGAAAGAAATTTTGGTTGGTAAGTTGGTGCACTCACCATTGCCAGTATTCCACCTGTTCTGGGATCTACTGCAACAATAGATCCTAATTTATTTTGCATCAGCTTTTCACCCAGTTCCTGCAATTCAATATCAATAGAAGTATGCATGTTTTGCCCTGCAACTGCAGCGGTATCAAATTTACCTTTTTCCAGTCTTTCTGTAAGGCGGTTTTTATTATCTCTTTTCCAATATTCAATACCCCGTTCTCCCATTAACACTTTTTCATAACTGCGTTCAATACCTGTTATGCCGGCATAATCACCGGATACATATCCTTCGTCTTTGTGCTTCTTTAAAAAATTGGTATCTATTTCTGCTGTATACCCCAACACGTTTGCAGCAGCATCATAAGGATAACTTCTTACCGAACGTTCCTGCAAATAAAAGGCAGGAGCAAATTTGTACATCACTTCATTTAGCATAGCCATTTTTGCATCACTCAGCAGTGCCTCAAAAACAGAAGGCCTTGTGCGGCCGTTGCGTATAATTAAATCCACTACTTTTTTATTAAACTGGGCAGTATCTATTTGCAGAATTTTACATAGCGCAAACGTATCTACCCCTTTTAATTTAGTAGGTGCCATCATCAAATCGTAAATGGTGGCATTTTGCAATAAAACTTTGTTGTGCCTGTCGTACACAATACCCCTGTCAGGATATATTACCTTTCTGAATTTACCCTGATCATCTGCCATTATTTTGTATTTGGATGATATTACCTGTAAGGTGAAAAGCCTTGCAACAATAATAATAAACACAATGGCAAAGGATAAGCGTATTACATTTTGACGGGATTGGTTGAAGACGGACAATGTTTATAATTTATTGTTAATAGTTTATGGTGTATTTTCTGATTAGAACTTACTCTTTTATGAATCATAAAAATTCATTTATTGGATTAAATTCAGCAATCAAAAAACAAGAAATCTAACATTAAATTGTATTTGTTCTAAACTTTTGTTTTCGTGAGAACAACAATTCGGCGATGATTATTAGTACTAAACTGATAAGTGTTGAAAACAGTGTTTTAATGATAAACTCCCAAAAATTTCCGAATTGAAAAGCCTCCAGTAAAAATAACCAGCTGTTGTGCAGCAAGGTTAATAAACCTGCATACACCATATATGGTCCCAAGCCTCCCATGCTTTTTAAAGAAGGTTCTTCATAGTTAGATTCAGCCCCCTCATGCGGTATAAGAATATTGATCAAAAATGGGCGAACATAGGCAATTAACACACAAGCTGCCGCATGAAAACCCGGGTTGTGGCGAAAGCTATCCAAGGTAAAGCCCAATAAAAAGGCCAGCACCATCTGTAAGGTGCGGCTAAACTTAAAAGGCATCCAAAAAATAAATAAAATATAAATGTAGGGTGTAACCATATAGCTTAGATGTACCCTGTCCAATACAAAAAACTGAACCAATATCAGTAATATAAAGCGCAGTATATTTTTAACCAGTGTACTCATAGTTGCTTGCCCTGAGGCAATTAATTATTAACCTTAATTTTTGCTTTTTCTACCATTTTATTAATTTCTTCTCTTTGATTATTATCAATGGCATACACGAACTGAAGATTATAAAAGTTAGCAGTTGATTTTACTTTGATGATATAGTTATTGGTACTCTTTTCCGGTTCTACCTGGTCAACGGTACCAATCATTAAGCCATAAGGAAAAGTTGTCGTGATACCGCTTGTAAAGACAGTATCACCTTTTGCTACTTTTACACTTTTTCTTACATTAATCATAGAAAGATAATTAGGTTCCTTACCATCCCAGATAATGGTACCACCACCCTGTGGATCATTTTTTAGCAGGGCATTAATCTTACTGTCTTTATGGAGCAAACTCATTACCACTGCATAATTTTCGCTTACATCCGTTACTATCCCAACCACCCCGTTATTTGTATCAATTACACCCTCATCTTTTTTTAATTGCTGTGCAGCACCCCTTCCTAGTACGATAAAATTATTTTGTGCAGATACTGAATTAGAAACAACTTTTGCAGCCTGGTAAAGCCATTTACGGTGATTGCCTAAAGTATCATAAGGTATAGAATCAGTAACTATTTTGTTAATAGTATCCGGAC
>JAYWAU010000022.1:0-7385 GCA_043782265.1 Ferruginibacter sp.
ATCTGCAACCCCAATAACCCTACGGGATATTTATACAGTAAAGAAGAAATGGAAATACTAAAACAGATAGTGGTAAAGCACAACCTGTTTTTATTTTCGGACGAGGCTTACCGGGAGTTTTGTTATGAAGGTACGCATACCAGTGCCCTGCATTTAACAGGTGCTGATGACAATATTGTTTTAATGGATACCATCAGCAAAAGGTACAGTGCCTGCGGTGGCAGGATTGGTGCCTTTGTTACAAAAAATACTTCCCTGTTAAATGCCGTGTTGAAATTTGCCCAGGCAAGATTAAGCCCCCCAAGTTTTGCCCAGATTTTGGCAGAAGCAGCGGTAGACTTGCCGGCTGATTATTTTGACACCACCAGGGCGGAATATAAAAAACGCAGGGATACAATAGTAAAAAGACTGAATGCCATACCTGGCGTTTTTTGTCCGAACCCAGGCGGTGCTTTTTATGCCATGGCCAGTTTACCCGTTGATGATGCGGATACATTTTGCCAGTGGCTGCTGGAATCATTTGATTACAACGGTCAGACTTTAATGCTTGCACCCGCCAGCGGATTTTATGGCACACCGGGTTTAGGTAAACAGGAAGTGCGGTTGGCGTATGTATTAAATACCACAGCTATCAATGCTGCCATGGATTGTTTGGAGAAAGCGCTGGAAGCGTACAATAAATAACTTTATTAATTGGGGCCGGGGCGTTAATGTTTATCAAACAGCTGGCCTTATTTCTTTTGTATGGATTTTTGCCAGTCTTTAATTGCAATTTCAAATAAGCTTAGCGAAATACAATCGTAATGCTTGGGCAGGTTCACGTCATTCATTTTTTCTGTTACCCCTAAAAAGGCAAAGCCACAGCCCGTGTAATGATCAATCAGTTTTTGGTTGTCGCCCCAGGTGTCCATCCGTACAAATTGTTTTTCGTTTTTGAAGGCATAATCAACTGCCCATTCAACAATTTTTTTTACATAATTATTTCCATGAAATGCAGGATGGGTAACAATCCGGTGAATATATACCGAAGGGTCATTATCTTTTTCGCGCCATATTGCCGGATCATTAAAAGTTACAGCAAATACGCAAACAATTTTATTATCTGCTATAATTTTAAATTGCCTGTTCTCCCTTATTTCCTGTTCAATGAGGGGTATATCAAATCCCTGCCAGTGTTTATTAAATTTTGTTTTTTGATAGGCAATAGCGAAATCATAAAATTGAAAAATCGTTTCAAGGTCGCTGGCAGTGCTGTTAATTATTTGCATTGTTAATTTTAGTGATCCAAAATTAAGTGTTTAAAATATGCAGGTTCATAAAAAGTCTATCACTCTTTAATCTCTGCCATCCTTTTTTGTAGACAATAAAATAAAATCAGGTGCATAGTTTAAATATTGTAATAATATCAATGTAATATTTTGCTGTATTGTTTAATAAAATGGGCATTTTTTCTCGTCACTTAAATAATAATTTCATCCTTTCTCAGATTATACAGAACTTTGTACTAACCAAAACAACCAATAATGAAAAAATCGATCTTATCATTAAGCTTTCTATTTTGTTCTTATCTGCTGTTTGCACAGCAATTATTTACAGTAAAAATTACAGATGCAACAACCGGAAATCCGCTGTCTAACGCATCGGTTAAAATAAAATTTACAAAAAAAGGAGTTACTGCAAACAATGATGGCACGTTAAAAATACAAGCCAACCCAAATGATGTGCTTGAAATAACAAGCGTTGGTTACAAACCGCAATTGGTAACACTTACAAATCAAACAGACATTACAGTTGCATTGGAAACCAGTCAGGTTGAGCTGGGAGACATTGTTGTGTTAGGTACCCGTGGTGCAGGCAGGGCAAAAACAGAAACTGCTGTACCGGTTGACGTAATTAAAATAAACCAGGTGGGTTTGCCTACTGCTAAAATGGATCTTACTTCCATTTTGAACGTGGCTGCGCCCTCTTTCAATTATAATAAACAGAGTGGTGCAGATGGTGCTGATCATATCGATATTGGAACACTTCGTGGACTTGGTGCCGACCATACCCTGGTGCTGATTAATGGAAAGAGAAGACACCCAACAGCTTTTGTTGGATTGTTTGGAACCCGTGGCCGTGCAGGCTCAGGTGTAGATTTGAACGGTTTCCCTCAAGCTGAGGTTGACAGGATTGAAATTCTTCGTGACGGTGCTTCGGCTCAGTATGGTTCAGACGCCATTGCGGGTGTTATCAATATTGTTTTAAAGAAAGATATTAATCACTTATCTGTAAATGCAGGATGGAGCGGTTATTATGATACCAAAAACAATTCCCGTAAATTCAATGCTAACAATGATTACTACTCAGGTAATGCTGTTGATGGCAATACGTTTTCTGCATCCCTGAATCATGGTGTGGCTATTGGTAAAAATGGAGGGTTCATTAATTATTCTGCTGATTACCGCACACAGGGCAAAACTTACAGGGCTGCTCCTGTATCTGCAAATTATGCAACTGATAAAGATGCTTTACCCGATATTAACTATGGCCGCAGAGCTTTTGGCGACGGGTCTATTTCTACAGTTGGCGTTATGTACAATATGGAAATTCCGACTAGTGAAAGTAAAAAAACAACTTTTTATTCTTTTGGAGGTTACAACTATAAATCATCGGATGCATTTGCCTACACGAGGTCATTGAGTTCAAAACCCGAACGCTTTCCTTCCCGTGCAGACGGAAGTTTAATAGCGGTTCCATCTGTAATGCGTACTACTAACGACGGAAGTATTTATTACAATCCACATATACAAACACATATTGCTGATGCATCTTTTGCAATGGGTATAAAAGGCAGTGCAGGTAATAACTGGAACTGGGATTTAAGTAATAATACAGGTACTAACAATTTCCATTATTATGGTGACAAAACTTTTAATGCATCTGTAATAGGCGATGCATCGCAAACTCATTTTGATGATGGAGGTTTTAGCTTTTTACAAAACGCTACTAATCTTGATTTCAGCAAATCGATTAAGAGTGTTGCTGAGGGTTTAAACCTTGGTTTTGGTGGAGAATTCAGGTATGAGAAATATAAAATTTTCGAGGGCGAAGAAAGATCTTACAAAGGTTTTCATCCAGACCCTATATTATATCCAAATCTACTTCCTGGTAATCCAACTGCAGATGATACAACAAATGCAACAAGAACACCAGCATCCGGCTCTCAAGGTTTCCCGGGATTTAGCAATACAGACGTGGTAAGTGCTCACCGTACCAACGTTGGTATATATGGAGATGCAGAAATCAATATCACAAAAGAATGGCTCGTAGATGGAGCTGCCCGTTTTGAAAACTATTCTGATTTTGGATCTGTATTAACCGCTAAGCTGGCAACACGTTACAAAGTGGCTGATAATTTTAATATCCGTGGTTCTGTAAGCACCGGCTTCCGTGCACCTTCTCTTGCCCAGATCCATTTCAGTAACACACTTACTTCTTTCAGCAATGGTGCATTGGTTCAGTCATTGGTAGCACCTAATACAAGCGCTATTGCAAGAGCGGCAGGTATACCCAAATTGAAACAGGAAAAATCAGTGAATGTCAGTCTTGGTTTTACGTTTAAACCGGCAAGAGGATTTACTATAACTGTAGATGGCTATATGGTAAAGATGAAAGACCGTGTAGTATTGTCTGGTCTGTTTAGTAAAGAAGATCCTACCTTACCGCCGGCATTTACTTCGCAGTTTCCTGCTGAAGTTAGTACAGCACAGTTTTTTGCCAATGCTGTAAACACTACCAACTACGGTTTAGATATCGTGGCTGACTACACTAAGAAATGGGGTAAAAATACATTGCGGTTTTTATTGGCAGGAAACTTTCAAAAGATAAACATTGATAAGATAAACGTCCCTTCTGCTTTAAATGGAACACCACTAAACCGTAAAACTTTTTACAGTGATCGTGAAGAAGCTTTCTTAAAAGCATCTGCACCAAACAGCAAGGTTTCTCTTGGCGTTGATTATACAACCGGAGCGTTAGGATTTAAAGCACAGTTTACTTCCTTTGGTAAAGTATTATTAACCGGTTTTGGAGATGGTGAATCACCGGCCGGTGATAATCCAAATTATTCAGGTATTAATCCGCAGGTACCTGCAGATAATGGCTCCGGTTACGTACCGGAAATATTCAATTACGGCGGAAAAATAACTACAGATGTTTCTGTGTCTTATAAGTTATGTAAAAAAATGACGCTGTTCATTGGAGCTGACAATGTATTTAATGTTCATCCTGATCTTGGCGTTAATCCTTTAGCAAAAAATTGGTACGGCGATAATGAATCCGGCGGACCATGGGATTCTGTTCAAATGGGTTTTAACGGCAGAAGATTATTTACCAAATTGGCTTTTAATTTTTAGTCGATATTTTTATTAACAAAAAGGGCTGGCAATTTTAAATAATTGCCAGCCCTTTTTGTTTTATTGAAGTTGTATTTTACTACCGCACTATCATCACAGTCCCTTTTAATATTCCCGGAAACTGGTGCAGGTTTATATTGTATACATAAGCACCGGCCGGCAGTGGTGTTCCCTTAAATGTTCCATCCCAGGGCAGGTTGTTATTTTTATTTTCAAATACCAATTGTCCGAACCTATTAAAAACCGATAATTCAAATGTGGGAAAAGCGGCTAGTGACGGTATTTTCCAGGTTTCATTAAGCCCATCTCCGTTAGGCGAAAATGCGGTGGGAATATAAATGTCATTGTACACAAATATGTGCATGGCATCAGCTGCAATGCCACATCCATTGGCAGATGTAACCGTTAAAACATAATTGATATCAGCAGGTGGGGTTGCAATGGGTTGTATAATTTGTGCATCATCCAGATACAAAGAGGGAGACCAGGAATATATAACCGATTGACCAGTTGCAGTACCTAATAAAGTTACCGGTCGTCCTTTAATAATTGTTTTATCCGGCCCTGCATTGGCGGTTGGCTTTTCATTTACATTTACTAAAACAGCCGCAGTATCTGCACAGGCAAATTGATTGCTAACGGTTACCACATATTGTGTTGTTGTGGCTGGCGATGCAATTGGATTTGGAACAAGGGCCGATGATAATCCTGCGGCAGGTGTCCAGGAATACAAAGTGCCTCCGCTGGCAGAAAGTTGAGTGGCATCTCCTGTGCAAATAGTTACTGTTTTAAATGAAGTACCTGCCACTGGCGTAGGATTAACTAATACAATGGTTGAATCTATATTTTTACAACCGTTACTATCAGTTACCAACACATAATATTTACCAGCCTGCGTTTGTTGTATAGAATTAATAGCAGCAGGTGATCCTGTTGCTGAAAAATTATTTACTCCGGTCCAGGCATATTGTGTTCCACCTGTTGCGGTTAATAGCAATGTACTTCCCTCACATGCTGGTCCGTTACTGGTAGCGGCTGGTACTGGGTTGGCATTTACTTGTACGATAAGTGGCAAAGAAACAACCCTGCATTGTAATGAAGCGGCGTTGCCAATTTCAGAAGCTGATAAGCGGAAACTATAATTACCAACTGCTGTTGCAGCAGGAAAATTTTGGGTAAGCGATGTTGTTGTTTGGCCAGCAATATCGGTCCATATGCCATTATTGATACTTTGTTGCCATTGAAAAACGGGGTTATTAAAACCGGGAGAAACACTACAGGTAAAAGTAAAAGATGTAGCTATGCCCTGGCAAACGGAAGCCGTAGTAGAAATATTACCTGTAATAGAAGGTGTTAATTTAGGTCCGCATGGTCTAAAGGTAATATCATCTAAAGCCAGGTCGTTACCACAGCCGCCGGGTGCATTGTTAAAAATTCTCAATACAATGTCTGATACACTGGAGGGGGTTATAAAGAAAAAACCAAACTGTTGCCACACCGGACTTGACTGCGATGGAATATCTCCGCTATTGTAGGTTTGCAATTTTGTACCATCCGTTTTTTCAATACTAAAAGTAAGATTTGGCTTGTTGCCATTATTATTACAGGCTGCCTGCTGCAATACATTAACCACCCAGGCTGCAAACTCGTAGGTGGTATTTCCACAAAGACCTTTTACCGTATCCAAATAAAAAGCACTAGGCTGAATGGAAGCATTAACCAACATAAAATATCCATTGCCATTACCGGTATGATCAGCGTTTAGCGTAAGCCAGGAATTACCGAAACAGGCACTGGTACTATTTCTTACCGTGTAAAATCCGTCGTTAGGACAATCGCTTGAAAAATATTGATAATTGGTAGCGGCTGCAGATAATTGCGGACCTGGATTTGCACCTGATCCAAAAGTAATATTTACTATCGGATCTCCGAGGCTACCCTGGCAAAGTTGGGCTGTTACAGTACGGCTTACAAATAGCAAATGCAATACAGTTATAAAAAATCTAACACATCTTTTCACTAAAAATTTCTTTTTTTTGTGAAGTTAATGCTATTAAGCTTTTAAGAAAATTTATGTACTTAATCAGTAGCTACTTTGCAATTGCTACTCCAATAAATGAATCGGCGGTACCATAATACAAATACCATTGACCTTTAAAATAAACAAGCCCCTCAGAGAAAACTGTACCGGCTTTATATTGACCTGTAACTTCATGCTGTAATGTTGGTTTTAAAATACAGGTATCTGTTCTGGAAATAATTTTCCCAATATTATTAATATCGAATAGCACTTCGCCAACAGAATAAGTTCCTTTTGGAAGTAAAGGATCAGCCCTTTCATCGGTTGCATTTTTTCCATTATACAGTAACAAAATACCTTTGTCAGTAACAATAGCGGGAGGGCCGCATTCGGTAAGATCGCTATCAAATTTTCCCGTCCGGGTGACCATTGCCTTTCTTAAATCGCCTGCTTCATCCAGCAACGGATTCCAGTCTGAAAGATTAGTGGACCATGCAAGGTTTACAAAATGCTCGCCCCAGTACATCCAATACTTTCCTTTTATTTTGGCCAGCACCGGTCTTCCATTTTTCATTTTTGTAATCATAGAAGCCGACTTGGAAGCCATGTTTAAAAACTTACCGTTGTATGCTGTAGCAAATGCTGGCCCTTTCTTATTCCAATGAAAAAGATCGGTAGAAATTGCAATGGACAAACGCGGTACATCATAATTCCAACTGGTGTAAGCCATCACATATCGTCCATCTGCTGTTTCAACAACACGTGGATCTTCGCAGCCGCCGGGATAATCATATTTTTTAAACTTACTGCCATCTGGGTACAGTACCGGTGTGGGAAAATTTTTAAAATGAATACCATCATCACTTACTGCCAGGCCAATGCGGGAAGTTCTGCCACCCAATATAGCAGCAGGATTGTCTTCGCTTCTGGTAAACAAATAGACCCTGCCATTCTTAACTATTGCAGCA
>JAYWAU010000023.1:0-2660 GCA_043782265.1 Ferruginibacter sp.
ATATTAAAACATTTAGTGGCGAGGCCATTACTTTTGAGGATAAAAAATTTAATAAAGGACAAATAATTGGGGGATTGATTTTTGGTCTGGGCTGGGCAATAACCGGAGCCTGTCCAGGTCCATTATTTGCTCAGATTGGAAGTGGTTTTGGTGTAGTAACCATTACGCTTTTATCAGCAATAGCGGGTACCTGGGTTTACGGAAAAGTATCCCACAAAATAGGCTCGGAAAATGAATGATGAATGTAGTTCTAGTCTTTCCATAAGAAAGGGAACAAAATTATTGAAAGCACTAATACCATTACATCAAAACCAATAATTAATAAAGTAAGGTTCAAAAGAGCGCCTTCTCTGAACATTTCGCCGAAAGCTACTTTAGATAAGCGGATTACCAATAATAACTGAGGAACAATCAGGGGAAACCCGAGAATGGCCATTAACGCTGCATTTTGCTGTGCTTTTGCTGCTATGGCCGCTAATAAAGTAAATACAAGACTTAAGCTTACACTGCCGATACATACAATCCCCACAAATTGTAAAGGATTGCTAAGCGGATTTTTTAGCAATAGAAAAAATAGAGCAAGGCTCATCAAACTCATCAGCAACATCAAAATTATATTGTAAATAAGTTTGGCAATTATGAATTCTCTGGCACCGGCAATGGAATAAAAATACAACATACGTCCACGGCTTTCCTGCAAAAAACTTTTAGCCACCGCATTTACGCAAACAAATAATTGAATAATCCAAAACAATGCATTCCAAACATCAGCCTCAGGATTATTTAACGACAGGTAAAGTACAAAAATGGTAGAAGCCACATAAAGTAAAATACCGTAAAAGCTGTGCTGCTGTCTTAATTCAAGCAGCAGATCTTTTTTTAATAATGAAAAAATTGTTTTTGTCATACGATATACTATTTTTTAAGCAAGGCAAAATCTGATAACTATTTCCTGCAAATAATTAATCTTTTAACAAGGCACAGATTCTACATCTTGGCTCATATTTATCTTTTTCGCCTAACATTAACTGGCTATCACCGGCAACTTTTCTATAGCTAACATTGGCAATATTGCCGCACTTTACGCAGATGGCGTGTAATTTGGTAATATAGTCAGCTATAGCCAGCAGGTTAGGCATCTGGCCAAAAGGTTTCCCTGTGTAATCCATATCCAAACCTGCAATAATTACCCTTATACCTCTTAAAGCAAGTTGTTCGCAAACATTACCGATTTCTGCATCAAAAAACTGAGCCTCATCAATACCTACAACATCCACATCATGTGCCAGCAACAAAATAGTTTGAGAACTTTCAACGGGAGTACTTTGAATAAAATTTGTATCGTGACTTACAATATTTACTTCATCAAAACGAACATCAATGACAGGTTTAAAAATTTCCAATTTGAGATTGGCAATTTTTACCCTTTTTAATCTCCTGATAAGCTCCTCTGTTTTACCACTGAACATACTGCCACAGATAACTTCAATAGAACCCCGTCCGCCTTTTAAATTTGGTTCAATAAACATTTATAAATTTTTTAAAAATTGTGTTTGTAACTTTAGTGTAATGTTTGCAAAGGTTACAGTTTTGGGTCATTAGTCAAAACTAAATTTTCTTTGCAATTGCTTATATACAAACAATGGTAATTATGGAAAGGGTGGAAACACTTTTGCAAAAGCTGCATCAACAATTTAACGATAAGCAATCCGTAGATCAATTATTATTGACTGTTCAGATGTTACAGCATGAATTAACCCATTTAAAAGGAATCCAGCCATTAGAAGTTAACAGAACGGTTACCTTATCAATGCCACTACAAATGATAGCGAATCAAACGGAGGCAGCGATAATAGCTAATAACCCTGTTATAGAAGAGAAGACGGTTGAAATTTTGCAGGTTGATGAAGCTGCAGTAGAAGCTGAATTAGAAGAAATAAAGCGGAATGCCAATATTATTCAACATTTGACTGCACACACCAAACCGCAATTATTATTTGATCCTGCCGATGAAGAGATACCAACATTCATTCACCAGCGGCAACCTGTTAGTAAAAAGGAAGTGAATGATTGGGCGGGTACAGAAAATAAGTCGGTAAATGATACACTTAAAGAAGTTACTACTGAATTAAGTGCCAAATTGAGCGACAGTCCTGTAAAAGATCTTAAAAAGGCAATCGGGGTTAATGATCGTTTTTTATTTATCAATGAATTGTTTAGGGGAGATGAGGTGATGTATGAACGAAGTATCAAAACCATCAATAGTTTTACGATTTGGCCTGAAGCAGAATATTGGATTAGAAGAGAACTGAAAACAAAATTAGGCTGGAAAGATAGCAACGAAACAGTTCAACAATTTGATCAATTAATCAGAAGACGTTTTTCCTGAATAAACGCTATAATCTTTTTTGTTGCACCGCTATTTGAATACACATAATTTTTGGCAGATTCGCCGGAGCTTTTCAATAAAAGCTCATCATTCCAAAATTCCGTTAAAACTTTTTCAAGCTCCAGGGCACTTGCAATACTGGTGCCACCTCCACAGGCTGTAAGCTCTATTGCTTCGATAAATTTTTCAAATTCAGGGCCGTAAATTACAGGCTTGCCATAAACTGCCGGTTCAAGTACATTGTGTACGCCATCGTCACCAAACCCACCAC
>JAYWAU010000024.1:0-7375 GCA_043782265.1 Ferruginibacter sp.
GAAATAGTAAATGCCAGTGGAAAAGTGTATCCTGAGATAGAGGTAAAAGTAAGTCCGGATGTTAGTGGTGAAATAACTGAGCTGATAGTACAGGAAGGAGATAGTGTAAAAAAAGGACAAATAGTAGCCCGTATTTATGCAGATATCTATAGCATTCAGGCTAACCAGGCTGCCAGTGGTGTTGCTCAAAGCCAGGCACAGGTGGCTAACTCTCAGGCTGCATTAGACGCATTGAAAGCACAGATGGAGCAATCGGAAAAAACATACAAAATGCAAAAGCAATTGTATAGTGATAAAGTAATTAGTGCCAACGAATTTAATGTGGCAGATGCTGGTTATAAAGCAGCACTGGCCAATTACAATGCAGCTAAACAGGGCATTCGTGGCGGGCAAGCTGCGGTTCAAAGTGCTCAAAGCAACCTTGCCAAAGCAAATAAAGATTTGAGCAGAACAGCTGTACTTGCACCTATGAATGGTGTGGTAAGTTTATTGAGTGTTAAAAAAGGAGAACGTGTGGTTGGCAGCAATATGATGGCTGGTACAGAAATGTTGCGCATTGCAGACATGAGTAAAATTGAAATTCGTGTAGATGTGGGCGAAAGTGACATACCAAAAGTGTTGTTAGGTGACAGTGCTATTGTAACAGTAGATGCTTATACCGACAGGAAATTTAAAGGCATCGTAACACAAATAGCAAGTAGCAACAATGGCGCAAGCACACAAAGTGCTTTGGCTAATACAAGCACAGATGTAACCAATTACAAAGTATACATTCGTTTGTTACCGGAAAGTTATAGCGATTTGATGGGTAAAACGAGTTATCCCTTTAGGCCAGGTATGAGTGCCAGTGCAGATATACAAACCAAAACCCACACCAATGTTTTAAGCGTACCAATAAATGCAGTAACCACCCGTGAAAAAGTAGACAGTTCTAAAACGGTTAAGAAAACAGCTAATGGAGAAGCGGTTGCAGTAACTGCAGATGATCTTGAGGTGGTAGTTTTTCTTTTAAGTAAAGAAGGTGTTGTAAGCAAGGTTAAAGTAAAAACATCCATACAGGATATTAACTATATAGAAATTACAGAAGGCCTTAAAGAAAATGATGAAGTAATTACAGGCCCTTATGACATTGTAAGTAAAACGCTTAAAGAAAAAGATAAAGTAAAAGTGGTAGATAAGAAAGAGTTATTTACTCAGAAAAAATAATATACAGCCAAAATATATTTTCAACAAACCATTGCCAGCACAACTTTTTCTATTTTGAAAGGTTGTGCTTTTTTTAACCATACCAAACTTTGACTATTAAACTAACTAAACTCGTACTACTGTTATTTGTAAGTCTGCAGGCTACTGCCCAAAAAATACCCTTACAGGTATCCGTTTTTTCTGCCTCAAAAAATGATACCTTACCCGGTGCAACGTTGCAATTGTATTCTTTACCTAATACTGTATTATTACTTTCGCAAACAGCCACCACAAAGGGGAATGTATTTTTGGTAACCTCTTTTAACAATTATCTGTTAAAAGCTTCTGCCATTGGGTATCAGTCAATAGATACGAACATTACCATAAAAGACAAATCTGTAAAAATAATCCTCCATTTTAAAAAAAATCTGACTGCATTAGCTGGTGTGGTAGTAACTGCAAGGAAGCCCCTTCTTAAACAGGAAGATGATAAAACCATTGTTGATGCTACAGTATTAGCTAACAGCAGTACCAATGCCTACGAAGTGTTGGAAAAAACACCCGGAGCTGTTATAGACCAGGATGGCAATGTATATTTAAGCAGCACAACCCCAGCCACTATTTTTATTAATGGACGTGAAATGAAATTAAGCAGTGCTGATCTCGCCTCTTTATTAAAAAGTTTACCGGCAGGCAGTGTTAATAAAATAGAGATATTACGCAACCCCTCTGCAAAATATGATGCAGCAAGTAGCGGCGGTATTGTAAATGTTGTTTTAAAAAAGGGCGTTAAGCTAGGTAGCAACGGTAGTTTTAATGTAGGTTATTTTCAGGGAGTGTATGGTACACAAACAGCAGGATTTAATATTAATAAAAGTGCCGGTAAAGTCAACAGCTATTTTAGTTACCAGTTTACCAAGCGAAATAATTTTGAAGAACTGAATTCAGAGCGGTTTATACAAACAGATTCTTCTTTGCTTACACAAAAAGCGTACACTACTTATCCTTCTTTAAACAATTATTTTAGTGGCGGTATTGATGTTGCTGTTTCAAAAAAACTAACTATTGCTTATGATATAAGACTGAGCAATACCAATAGTAAAAGCTATGCAACCAATGCCATTAATATTGATAAATATATAACACAGCAAGCGTTAAGCAAAAGTCAGTCTGATGTTAACAACAAAGGCAATGCCCTGTTTATAGGTAATAACATTTCATCGAAATATAAAATTGATTCTGCCGGCAGTGAATGGACAATGGCGTTTGACTATAATTATTACAAAAACAACAATACGCAGGCTTACAATAATTATTTTTATTTGTCTGTAAAACCTACCATATTGGGCAATGGCGAAAACAAGAATGATAAAAATATTTTTGTTGCGCAAACCGATCTTACATTAAAGTTATCCAACAAATTTACTTTAGAAACCGGCCTGAAAATAACCACCAGTAACAGTAATAATAGTGCCGATTATGTTTACGCATCCGGCAACAACCCCAGCCAGGTTGATCCTTATCAAACCAATACATTTAAATATAAGGAAACTATTAGCGCTGCCTATTTGCAATTAGCCAAAACGTTTTATGGCTTTACCATAAAACCAGGATTGAGACTGGAAACTACTGATATTAATGGCCGGCAACTCATACCCAAAGACACTGCACTTTCTATTAAACGGACTGATTTGTTTCCTTACATTTTTCTGCGGCACAACCTTTTTAAAATGTTTGGATTTAAATTAATCGGCAACGCCATTTACCGCCGCAGTATAAAAAGGCCTTACTACGAAATACTAAACCCTTACCCAAAATATGTTGACCAATATTTGTTTGATGTTGGTAATCCAAAACTGCAACCGCAGTTTACTACCAACTACGAGTTTAATGTAACCTTTAATGATTTTCCAGTTTTTGCGTTGGGTATTAACCAGACCGATAATATTTTTAGTAATGTTACTTACCAGGATGACGCCACAAAAATTGCATATCGTACTTATGATAATTTAGGTAAAAATAAAGAGTATTATTTCAGGCTTGTAGGTGGCATACCGCCCGGCGGAAAATACTTTTTTTATATGGGCGCTCAATATAATTTTAATGAATACAATGGTATCTATCAAAACCAGCCATTGGATTATAAACGTGGAAGCTGGCTCTTTTTTATGTTCCATGAATTTAAAGCTACCAAATCTCTTACACTGAATGTGCAGGGTTTTATGCGTACCAGGGCATTGCAAAATTTTTATGAGCTGGATAATTTTGGCGGTCTGTACCTATCTGCCAACAAAAGTATTTTAAAGAAAAAAGCAAATATTATTCTTTCGATAAATGATGTTTTGCAAACCAACCAGGTGTATTTTAAATTAAACCAGGGCAATGTTAGTACGCAAGGATCGAGGATAAATGATACCCGCAGATTGGGTATTACTTTCCGCTATAATTTTGGATTAAGCAAACCGAAAGAGAACAATTCTTTTGGGGCTCCTGTTGATAGTAAGGAGAATTAGAAGCCTCGTTTATAAAAATAATTTTTCTGCCACAGCAACACTTTCCGGTTTACCTACATCCACTAAATTATCTCCGCTATGATCGTAGCCAAGAATTACATGCTCCGCTGCTAAATCGAGGTAAGTATCCATAATAGAAAATTTTCCTGTTTGTCTAATTAAAGAAAATATTTCGGGTTGATAAATTACTACGCAACTATAAGCTTTTTCAACAAGGTGCGGTTTATCAATGGAGATTTTTTCTTGTCCTGTTTGCAAATTTTTCCAACCGCATAAACGGTTATCATTGTCAAACAATAAAACCCTCGACGATTTTCTATGGGTTACACCAAAGGTTACCAGTGGCTTGTGCTGTTGATGAAAAAACATCAAGTTGTTTAAATCCAGGTTAGTAAGAATATCTACGTTCAACGAAATAAATGGCTTATCACTTTCCAGTAAATGCCTAGCCTTCATCAATCCTCCGCCAGTTTCTAAAACTTCATCGCTTTCATCGCTTATAACCACATTGCTGCCCCAACCTTTATTTATTTTAATGGCTTCTATAATTTGTTCAGGAAAATGGTGCACATTTACCACCACATCTGTAATACCGTATTGCTGTAGGTATTCAATATTTCTTTGCAATAAAGACTTACCATTTACTATCGCAAGGGCTTTAGGATGTGTATCAGTCCAGGGTTTAAATCTTGTTCCAAGGCCTGCTGAAAATATCATTGCTTTTATGCCGTTTTCCAATTTTCTTTGTTTGTGTGTTGTAAAATTATCCTCACCTTAAACTTATTTCTTAAATGTCTTGCAATTGCCTCAGCCGCGTATACACTGCGATGCTGACCGCCGGTACAACCAAAATTTATTGTTAAATGCTCAAAGCCTCTTTTAATATAATCTTCTACCGAAATATCAATAACACTGTATACACTGTTTAAAAATTCCGGCATTTTCGTCTGCTGTTCTAAAAAATCTTTTACCGGTTTATCAAGACCTGATAAATGTTTATAGGCATCAAATCTTCCCGGGTTTAAAATACCCCGCATATCAAAAACAAAACCGCCACCATTTTTTGTTTCATCTGTTGGATAGCCTGTTTTTATAAAAGAGAAACTATTAATAGTCACAACCAGTGGGGTTTCGCTTGTAGCCTGCACTGGTGTAAATTCCGTAATCACTTCATCGCTGATGCAAAGCTCCAATACTTTTTTAAACTCTGGCAATGCAATACCAATATTTTGGTTTTGGATAAACCATTTTAAATTTTGTAGTCCTAATGGAATACTTGTTAAGAAATGTGCCTTGCGTTCAAATAAACCACGGAATCCATAAGCTCCCAGCACTTGTAATAAACGGATTAACACATAGCCATTGTATTGACTGCGAAAAACATCTCTGTCAATTGTTTCATTTACAATTTTTTCAAAGTAACTGATATAATCTTCCAGCAACCTACGTTTCCATTCATCAGGCAAATTTGCTTTTGCCTGCCACAATAACGATGCTACATCATACTGTGGAGCTCCCTTCATGCCACCCTGGTAATCTATAAAATGAACGGCCTCCCCAAGTCCCTCCAAAGCAGGGCTTACCATAATGTTCCTGCTCTGAAAATCACGGAACATAAAAAATTTATAGGCTGTGTGCGATAGATAATTACTGAGTGCTTCAAAATCATCCATCAGTTTTTGTTTATCGTAAGGCCTGCGCAAAGCATCCAGAAAATAGTATTTAAAATACAACAGGTCGGCCATGATGGCTTGTTTACCGAAAGAAGTATTTGTAAGGCATTTTTTATAATTCAACTCTTCGTGACCTTTTACCTGCAGCAATGCAAGTTGATATAAACTCTCTTTATATAAATCATACACATACTCCGTATACCCATCCTCTTCCAACTTATTCAGTAAAGATGTATCACCAAAATCTTCCTGTATGTAAATATCTTTTTCTTCGTTAATGCAAAATATTTGTGCCGTAGCGAGACCTTTCTTTTTAAAGTGCTCCGAAAAATAAATAAAGACTTCATTTTCTTTTATGTTGGCTCCATAAGTAACAATAAAAGACTTATCTGTAGTGAATATTCGAAAGTAGTGCCGCTCACTACCGGCCTGAGGTAATGTATCAATCGATGTAATTACATCTTTTGAAAAAGTTGTAAAAAGTTCTTTTATTTTATCTGTTGGTATAAGCATCAATGTAAGTTATTACGGTAAAAATAGTTTAAAATGAAACAGTCCCCAAACGGTTGTGGTTTGAGAATTACTAAAGAAAACATTTTTTCGTTGTATAAATTTTTTAAAAATTATTAACACCGAGCCAATTTTTTTTAACATCGCTTTCTAAATAAGCCGCTTACTTTCGGGAAAACAAAACTAACCCATATGAATAAAACATTACTAAGCCTTGTGCTCTCCATTTCGTTTCTCCCCGCTTTTAGCCAGCAGGACTCGTTACTTAAAAACTTTAAATACAGAATTGATCACTACCGGGCTATTGGTTTGAATGTTAGTGGTGGTGGCAATTACCGCAAGTTCAACTACCCTTTGGGCAATCAAAAATACAGCGTTTCTTCAGGGGGATTTGGCGCATCATACTACTCATTTAAAAGTACCGATAAAAAACAGTTGACCACTTCCGGCGCTTTATACTCGTCTTTTAATTCTGCCAAATCAACTTCCGTAAATGATTTTACGAAAGACAGAAATTTTTCAATCAGCCCTTCATTCAGCGTTCTAAATAAATGGTTTTCGAAAAACAACTTTGTCGAGTTAGGGGCTGGTGGTAATGAGAACTACAGCTCCAGTAAACATACCGGAACAAATTATCCAGGAAAAAACAGTCAGGAACAATACAGCATAAAAGTTAATACCGGCATTGGAAAAGGCCGGCTCGAAAACATTACCGATATGCAAAATGCCTTGTGGCTTTACCAGGTACTGATGGCTACCAAAAGCTTATCAAGGGCTCTTACCGCTGAACAACTAAACGGGTTAGGACAAGCCATTACCAAAGGCAATAATACCCGTGTGCTAGATGCCAGAAAAAAAACGCAGTTTACGCTTACAACGGTTGATGCTTATCTGCAACAGCAAGGCTTGATCAATAAAACAGATATCAATTATTTCAGCAACCTGAATGATATTTTATTTTATGCATTTAATGCACCAAGACTTTCAGGCACCGAAAAGTATATTCGGCTTACTCCTTCAATTACAGGTTCGGATAATGATCAAACACAAGCCAATACATTTTACCGTTACAAAAACAGGTTTACAAGCAAATCAATAGAGCTCACTTCCGGTATCAGTAAGTATTCTCCTAAGAATCTCGTGCATCAAAATAATTATGGAAGCTTTTTAAAACTCGACTACATCTCCAAAGATGTTACCTTTAGGTCTGTTGATAGCACCGGCTTAATTACTGAAACCAAAGATAATGGTGTCAGTAAACTTGCGAGCATTAATTTGTTTTATGAACATGCAATTTATCCAAATACAAGAACAATTATCACCTTCAACTTTCAATCAGAATTCGGCTATTTTAAAACAGAATTCTCAAAAGGATTATTTGGAAGATCAAGTTTATATGGAGCGATTAATTATTTTATAAGTTATCGAACAAGACTTACCTGTAATATCGGTGCCGAGTATCAAAAGAATACATACCAAATCTACCTGGGGAAC
>JAYWAU010000025.1:0-7372 GCA_043782265.1 Ferruginibacter sp.
GGATTAGGTGCCACCAGCTGGGCCTCGGTATTTTATGTGCAAACTTTTTTTCTAAAATTTATGCTGGTTGATTACGACCAAACAAATACGATCATCATGACCGGCCTGATAATAGGCGCAGGTTTCAGCATTTTTTTTGGCTGGCTTTCAGATCGTGTGGGCCGTAAACCAATCATTATGCTGGGTCTCTTGCTGGCACTGGTTTGCTTTCGCCCTATTTTCCAGGTAATGTATCAAACCGCCAACCTCCAGCATAAAACGGACAACAAGGAATTGTTTAAAGTTGATGTAAAACCGGAAGCACTTTCCCTATCATTGGCCACACCAGTAAATATAACAACAACACAACATATTTATACGGATGGCACTATTGCAACTGAAGTAAAAAAAGTGATGCCAGGTGCTGAACAAAGACAACCACCCGAAATATCAACCACCATCAAATTAAATAGGGCTGACAAATCTAAGCTAATAGGCATGATATTTATTCTTGAATTTATTTTAACCATGACCTACGGGCCACTTGCTGCATTTTTGGTTGAAATGTTTCCTTTAAAAATCAGGTATAGTTCCATGTCATTACCTTATCATTTAGGCTTTGGCATATTTGGTGGCATGTGCCCGGTTATTGCTACCTATTTAATTGAAAAAGCAAAACGGGTGAATCCAGACAATTACTACCTCGCAGGCTTAACTTATCCACTTACATTAATGGCTATCTCTCTTGTGATAGGCTTACTATATCTCAAGGATGATGTTGGGGGTAAATTGATCATGGCTATTTCACCCAACATATTAAACCCTGTAAAAAGATATGCGGGCATCATTTGGATACTGCTTGCTATTGCATCAGCCTGGTTTGGTGTTTTCAAACTTGGCCTGCCAAAAATAAATGCAGGTACACAGGAAGATTTAATTTTTGGCATCATCGCACTGTTTATTATAACGCCGGTTGCCGCCATCGGGTTATTAATTTTTGGAAAATATGCGCTGCAGGGTGAGTATGATGATGGCGTAGTAAAAATTGTAAAACGGATAAAACAAATAAATGCATGACCAACAACAATCCCATAACAAATGCGGTAGCCAATTATTCAATGTTTGAAAAGATTGAATTAACTTCTGGAATATTTAAAACCAGCTCAAACTAACATTATGAAAAAAGCGTTCTTACTATGCCTGCAGTTAATTTTTATTTCGGCTTTATTTGCTCAAAATGAAGTTGATAATACATCAGCATTTAATCCGCACCAACTTTTTGCACAAAGTTTTAATCCTACTGCAGGCAATACTTTCCGCTCGGCCAAAGGTATACCCGGGCCAATGTATTGGCAAAATAATGCCAGCTATATTATACATGCTGCCTTTAATGAAAAGGATACCACTGTAACAGGTGCTGTAACCATTACCTATACCAATAACAGTCCTGATCAACTGGATTATCTCTGGCTTCAACTGGATCAGAATATTTTTGAATCCTCCTCAAGGTCTGTTGCTGCCACCAAATATCCCGGCAATTATTTTGGTGTGCTTCATAAAACAAATGGCGGCTACCAACTAAAAAATGTAACCGTAATGCAGGGTGGAAAAACGTATACCGCCGAACCAATCATAAGCGATACAAGGATGCAGGTACGATTGAAAACACCGATGGCAGCTAAGGGAGACAAGGTATCTATAAAAATGAATTTCAGTTTTACCATTCCGCTGGATGGCGCAGGCCGGTTTGGAAGACAGTACACCAAAGGCGGTGTTGTGTATCAAATAGGCCAGTGGTATCCACGTATGTGTGTATACGATGATGTGGAAGGATGGAATACATTGCCTTACATGGGCCTCGGTGAATTTTACTGTGACTATGGCGATTATGAGTATTATATTACGGCTCCTCCGGAGATGATCATCTATGGTTCCGGAGATTTGCAAAACCCAACCGAAGTATTAACAGCGCAGGAAATAAAAAGACTCGCCCTCGCAAAAACAAGTGATAAAACAGTTACTATAATAAGTGCTGATGAAGCAGGCAAAGCTTTTACCCGTCCCAACACAAAGGAAAATCTTACCTGGCATTTTTCTATGAAGAATACAAGAGATGTGGCCTGGGCTGCAGGCAAGGCGATGATATGGGATGCGGCAAAAATTAATTTACCATCGGGCCGTAAAGCGTTGGCCATGTCCTGTTACCCAATAGAAAGTATGGGTGATACCGCATGGTCAAGATCAACAGAATACTTAAAAGCAAGTATAGAAATATATTCTAAAAACTTTTTTGAATACCCATGGAATGTTGCTGTAAGCAATGCCGGCATCACCGGCGGTATGGAATATCCCGGGGTGATCTTTAATAATTACAAAGAAGTGCGGGCCCGCCTGTGGTTTTTAGTATCACATGAAATTGGACACAACTGGTACCCAATGATTGTAGGCAGCAACGAAAGAAGATATATGTGGCAGGATGAAGGATTTAATACGTATATAGATTACATAGCAAACGAACTTTTCAATAATGGTGAATATAAAAATGATCCCGCCTATATTGACAATGGTTTTTTTGCAACCCGTGATTACCGTACATTCATGAACAACAAAGATCCGCTGATGACTGTGTCTGATGCGATGGATGAAGATCAGCATTTTCAATTCTACAGCAAAACAGCTTATGGCCTCAACCTGCTGCGTACAGTAATTGTTGGCAAAGAGCGTTTTGATTATGCCTTTAGAAAATATACCGAAGCCTGGGCATTTAAACATCCTACACCATACGACTTTTTTCATTGTATAAATAATGCAGCCGGCGAAGACCTGAACTGGTTTTGGCAGGAATGGTTTTTCACCACCTGGAAATTTGACCAGGCAGTAACCGCTGTTACGTATGTTAGTGATGATCCATCCAAAGGAGCATTAATTACTATTGATAATAAGGGCAAAATGATTTTACCTGCAATCATTAAAATAATTCAAAGTGGTGGTAAAACGGAAACGATACAACTACCCGTTGAAATATGGCATCGTGGAGGCACCTGGGTTTATAAGTATGGGTCCACTAATAAAATTGATAAGGTGATACTTGATCCCGACAAAGTATTACCGGATGTTGATAGAAAAAATAACGAGTGGAATAGCAGTAAATAATTCAATGATAACGCTGTGGTTTGTGCCTTCACTAAACACTAACCAGGTAAAATCAATTGTTCATCCTTAACAAATTGTTCCTGATGGCACAAACCATGGCCATGGATAAAGCAAAAAAAAATGAGTGACAACAAGCCCATAACAAAAGGATTGAAAAAAGTATTAGGCTTACGATCCTTATTTATTATCACCATTGGACTGGTAGTTTCCCAGGCATCGGTGGTTAGCATATTACAGGGTGCAGGTTTAGGCGGGGGCAGTTTTTTTATTGCCATATTCATAGCTTTTCTTCTCACCCTGTGCTACATAGCCACCTATTCTGAACTGGCATTGATGATGCCTAAATCGGGTAGCATCAGCACTTATACTACAGTTGCTATCGGGCACTTCCCCGCAATTGTTGCTGCTATTGCCGCCTATGTGGCGCCGGCAATTTTTGCCGGACCTGCTGAACTATTGTTGCTGCAGCATGTACTCGATAGTATTGCGCCGGGTTCATTTACCCATATTGCCTTGCTGCTGCTCTTGTTGTTTGCCATCCTTAATATTTTGGGTATCGATCTTTTTGCATCCATACAAAGTATTATTTCATTCACCATGCTGGTAACATTGTTTGTAATTGGCTTTGCAGGTCTTAATTCTTCCACTGCCAATGGAATACCAGCATCAATGATATGGAACCACTTGGCCAATTCGGATGGCGCCGTATTTTCTTTGATACTGGTTGCATTGTGGCCGTTCATCTCTTTTGAAGTGGTATGCGATTTAATTGAGGAAGCAAAACAACCAATAAAGCATATTCCGAAAGCAATGTTTTTGGCAAGTGTTACCATGCTGTTTGCCTACAGTTTAATTGCATTTACAGCTATGAGGGTAGTGCCGGCAACGGAGCTTTCCAATACGGATATACCTCATTGGGTGTTGGGCAAAGCAATCTTTGGAAATGCCGGAAAAATAATCATTGTTGTTTTGGCTATCACCACCACCAGTGGAATGATCAGTGCTGCGCTGGCTGCCATTCCCCGGTTGTTGTATGGAATGGCGCATCATGGTCAACTGCCAAAACTATTTATGAGTTTACACCCTAAATGGAAGACTCCCTGGTTTGGTATTTTATTTCTCACAATGCTGATAACCGTTCCGTTATTCATTTTTGGAAACAATGCCGGTGCGTTGCTGATGCTGCTTATTTCCGCCGCAAGCTGCTGGCTGCTTACTTACATAATAGCACATATAAACCTGGTAGTGTTACGAAAAAAATATCCTGATCACCAACGCCCGTTTAAGTCACCCTTCTTTCCATTGCTGCAGGTATTGGGCATTGCCGGAATGGCATACGCATTTATTAATAATGCCCCAACGCCGCAATTAAGATTGAAGGTGTATATTAATACGGTTTTATTTATTGGCATTACAGCAGTATATGCTTTTTTTTGGGTGAAGTATAAAATGAAAAAAGGCTTACTGAAACCCGAACCAATTGAACAGGCTATAAAAGATTAAATCAAGAAATAACTATAAATGGACAGAACCTATAAATACCTTGGTTACTTTTTACTTTTATTAATCCCTTTAATATTTGCAGGATTTTATAAAACCTATTTTCAACCATTCCCTAATTTTAGTAAAAACATTGATGCCTATATTCACCTGCATGCAATCATTGCTGCCACCTGGGTTGCCATACTAATTGTACAACCGTTCTTAATAGTTCAAAAAAAAGTTGCGCTGCATCGAACAGTTGGCAAACTCTCTTATGTTGTTTTTCCCTTGCTCATTATTTCCTTTGTTCCCCGAATAGTAAAGACATACAACGCCGGAGATTTTCCATATTTATTCTTTCCCTTAGGCGATGGCTCCTTATTGATACTCTTTTATGCGCTAGCCATTTATTACAAGAAGAAAACGGCCAAACACATGCGTTACATGATAGCTTCAGCACTGGTTTTACTGGGGCCAACTTTTGGGCGCATCGGGCCCAACCTGATGGGATGGAGTGAATTGCTAACACAAAATATTGAGTATGCAATTATATATTCCATACTGATCAGCCTCATTTTGTATGACAGGAAAAACAAAAGAAAATTTCAGCCATACCTGGTTGCAATGGCTGGCTTTATCATTCATCAAATAATTTACCATGTTGTATTCTTATAAAACCAATTAACTTATATAAAAACGAAAAATGAAAATAAAAGTATTACTTATTGGAATTGTGTTAACACATCAACTGCATGCTCAATCGTATAAAAAGATTCATAACAAAGCCATTGTGGTGGATACACACAACGACATATTGATGCAGGCTGCGGATAGGGGAATTGTTTTCGACAGGGATCTTACCGGCATTACACACAGTGACCTGGCACGGTGGAAAAAAGGCGGACTGGATGTGCAATTGTTTTCTGTGTATTGTGATGGCGATAAAAAAAATGCCTATGCCTATGCCAACAGGGAAATGGATAGTTTGGATGCAGTAGTGGCACGCAACTCTGATAAGATTGTGAAAGTGTTTAGTTATGCAGAATTACTTAAAGCAGTAAAGCAACATAAGATTGCTGCTATGTTTGGTGTGGAAGGTGGGCACATGATAGAAAATGATCTGAATAAATTAGACGCTATCTACAAACGAGGTGCAAGGTATCTTACTCTTACACATAATATCGCCCCTACATGGGCTACCAGCGCTACTGATGAAACAACCAAACCAGATATGCCTCACAAAGGCTTATCTGACTTTGGAAAACAGGTAGTACAGCGAATGAACCAGCTTGGGATGCTCATAGACGTTAGTCATGCCGGTGAACAAACTTTTTGGGATGTAATTAATTTAACTACCAAACCAATCATTGCTTCACACAGTTCAGTGTACAGTCTTGTGGCGCATCGCCGCAATTTAAAAGATGATCAAATTAAAGCCATTGCAAAAAATGGCGGCGTAATTCAGGTAAATTTTAATCCGGGTTTTATTGACAGCAGTTTCGATAAAAAGGAAGCAGTTTTTCGTAAAAATCATGCCGCAGAAAATGATTCACTCATTAAAAGCGGCATGGGTGAATGGTACACATTTGATTACCTGTATAAAAAATATGCAGCAGAAGCAAACAGCATGCGGCCACCCCTGTCGATGCTTATCGACCATATTGAATACATCATCAAATTAGTAGGTGTAGATTATGTAGGGCTGGGTTCTGATTTTGATGGCATCAATGTAACACCGCAACAATTGGATGATGTTACCAGCTATCCCTTAATTACAAAGGCATTGGTTGAAAAAGGTTATGGCCAAAAAGATATTGACAAAATACTTGGAGGCAATTTATTACGGGTGTTAAAAGCGAATGAAGAACAATAAAGAATCGATTTTCAGATATACTCAAATCAACACTCAACATGGCAGATGAAAAAACGGATGAAGGATTAAAACCTGCAGTAGGTGTGGCCGGGCTGGCATTGGCCGTTGTGAACGGTGTAATTGGTGCAGGCATATTTGCATTGGCTGGTATTGTTGGTGCCGCACTGGGAGCCTTTGCTGTATTTGGTTATATATTTTGCAGCATCATGCTGGCTGCTATTATGCTTTGCTATGCAGAAATTGGAAGCCGTGTTACAACAAGCGGTGGTTCCTATGCGTATGTAGCCGCTGCATTCGGCGACTTTCCCGGTTACATCATCAACTGGTTATACTTTTTTGGGTGGAGTATTTTGAGCAGCGCTGCACTAATGAATATCATTGCCGATTCGCTGGCCGTTCTGTTTCCTGCTTTTATCAACCCGGGGATTCGTGGTTTTTTGTTTTTTGTTTTGATTGGTTTTATTGTACTGATCAATCTTCGTGGTGCAAAACAAGGGATTGGTTTTATAAAAATAATTACCATCATAAAATTATTGCCCCTGATTGCAATTATCCTTTTCGGTTTCAGCAAGGTAAAAACCGGTAACCTGCATTGGGACCATATTCCTGCACTAAAAACATTTGGCGATACTGTCCTCATTTTATTCTTAGCCTTTGCCGGATTTGAAACATCGCTTGGTAACAGTGGCGAATTCAAAAATCCGAAACGCACAGTTCCGTTGGGGATTTTACTGGGAGGGATAATTATACTCGTTGTATACATGTTGTTGCAAACAGTAACGCAGGGAGTACTGGGTACAGAAATAGCAGCATTTAAAGATGCCCCGCTTGCGGCCGTAGCTGAGAAAATTATTGGACCGGCAGGTGCAACCATACTGCTGATCA
>JAYWAU010000026.1:0-2656 GCA_043782265.1 Ferruginibacter sp.
ATCTTTATCAAAATGTTGATGCAGGAAAGAATTATCGACTTGTGGTTTATTTTTTATTGATGCCAGTAATGTTAAAAGTTGTGGTTTTAAATTGCTGAAAATACCATCTACAGTTGCAACAGTAAGGCCTTTGTCGTAGTCATTCATCAAAGTATTGTAAGGATGATCCTGGTATCCAAGCATATCTGCTTCCTGTTTTTTTAATTCAATTATTTTTTCCAGCGGTTGTTGAAAACCGGTAAACGAATTGTCGTTACGTGCCTTTACCCAGGCATGGTAGCTGGTAGTAACAGTTTCGCTCATCTTTCTTACAAAATCGCCGGGTACTTTTTTATTGCGGTTATAATCATACAGGCTAAGCTCAACATTTCTTTTTTTGCTGTCACTTAAACCCTCCTTATTATTAAGATCATTCAATAGTGCACCCATTGTCTCCGTAGTAAATTGTTCATGGGCTATTTCTGTAAGCGTTGCCAATTGTCTTCCCCTGAAATCGTTGCCTTTTGGTGGCAGGTAGGTTTCCTGGTCCCATTGCAAAACTGCTGCTGCGTATTTTACATCAGCTATTTTTTGCATCTTTGTTTTGTACGCAGCATATAAATCAGCAGTACTCATTTTTATAATTTTTTAGTATATGAAAATTCAGGCTATTACTTCTTTTTTAGAAACCATTGCTCCTGCAAGTTTACAGGAAAGTTATGATAACGCCGGTTTATTAATCGGTGATAAAGGTTGGAATTGTACAGGCGTACTGTCATCTTTGGATGTAACAGAAGCTGTGGTAAAAGAAGCTATTGAAAAAAAATGCAATCTCATTGTTGCGCATCATCCTGTTATTTTTAAAGGATTAAAAAAAATTACCGGCAAAAACCATGTAGAAAAAACTATTATTACTGCTATAAAAAATGATATTGCTATTTATGCTATTCATACCAACCTTGATAACGTAATGGCAGGAGTAAATGGAAGAATGGCTGATCAGTTGGGATTGATAAACCGGCAAATATTACAACCCAAAAAAGGGATTTTAAAAAAACTAGTCACTTTTGTGCCAATAGACGAGGCGGAGAAAGTACGGAATGCATTGTTTTTAGCCGGGGCAGGGGATATTGGCAATTATAGTCAATGCAGTTTTGCAATAACAGGCGAAGGCACTTTTACAGCCGGCCAGGGAACGAATCCATTTGTTGGTTTAGAGGGACAACGGCACAATGAAAATGAATTGAGGATAGAAACAATATTTCCTGCCTGGGTTGAAAATGAAGTTGTAAAGGCGTTAAAATCAGCACATCCCTATGAGGAAGTTCCTTATGATATTTATTTAATAGATAATTACAATCAACAAATCGGAAGTGGGTTGGCAGGGGAATTACCTAAAGCTATCACAGGGGAAGATTTTTTGAAACAATTAAAAGAAGCTTTTGGGTTGGCGGTTATCAGGCATACTGCTTTGAGTGAAAATTTGGTAAAGAAAATTGCGCTTTGCGGAGGAGCCGGAAGTTTCCTTATTGGGGCTGCAGTAGCGGCCGCGGCTGACTTTTATGTAACAGGGGATGTTAAATACCATGACTTTTTTGATGCGAACGAAAGGTTGGTGATAGCCGATATCGGCCATTTTGAAAGTGAACAGTACACAATAGACCTGTTATTTGATATTTTGAGGGAAAAATTCCCTAACTTTGCCGTCCTTAAAACAGGAGTGAAAACCAACCCTGTTAATTACTTTGTTTAAAATGATAAATGATTTTGGGCAATTGTAAAATAAAACAGGTAGCAAATTGAAGAGATGATTTACAGAAAGATGCAGTACAAGACTCGATTCGCTGGGGCTGATAAGTGGGAAGGATGTTCAACATTGCTAAAAAATGCCGGTAACACAACTTTAAAAACAATAAATTTCAAACAATAATATGGCCGCAATAAAAGATTTCTCCGTTGAAGAAAAATTAACATCGCTTGTTCATTTACAAAAAGTGGATTGCAAGCTGGATGAAATTCAAATTTTGAAAGGTGAGTTACCAATTGAGGTAAAAGATCTGGAAGATGAAATTGAAGGCTTACATGCCCGTCAGACACGTGTTGAGGAAGAGATTAATGGAATGCAGGAATTTATAAACCAAAAGAAAGAAGCCATTAAAGAAGCGGAGGCTTTGGTTAAAAAATACGAAAAGCAAAGTGAAAATGTAAAGAATAACCGGGAGTTTGAAGCCATCAACAAAGAAGTGGAAATGCAAACACTGGAAGTAAAACTTTGCGAAAAACACATCAAGGATGCTACCGAAGAAATTGGCGAAAAAGCTAAGCAACTCGAAACAGCGAAAAAAGCGGTTAGCATAAAAGAAGGCAACCTGAGTGGTAAAAAGGGAGAATTAGAAAAAATTATTTCTGAAACAGAAAAGGAAGAAAAGCAATATAACAAACAAGCCACAGAAGCCAGAAGCCATGTTGACGAACGTTTGTTGTTAAGCTACGACCGCATCCGTAAAAATTATCGTAATGGTTTGGCAGTGGTTCCTGTTGAAAGAGACAGTTGCGGTGGTTGCTTTCATGCCATTCCTCCACAAAAGCAAAGTGAAATTAAGTTGCGTAAAAAAGTAATTGTTTGCGAAAACTGCGGACGTATTCTGGTAGATGTAGATTTAAATGACAGCATTGA
>JAYWAU010000027.1:0-7363 GCA_043782265.1 Ferruginibacter sp.
AGACAGAATTATCTACTGATATTTTTTATATTTTCATTTACCCTTCTGCGGCATACTTTATACCACTTTCATACAAGGCCCTTATCTCTTCATTGGCTGCATTAATTGTTGCCACGTAAATTTTTTTATAGAATTAGGCCTTTAGTTCGCAAAGCATTTACTTTATTGTATTAGACCCTATTTTCTTTTTTTTCTTGATAAAAAAAAGAAACAAAAAAAATCAATCCGCCGCGGCGGATAAAATCAAGGATCCCGAAAACTTTCGGGACGCCGCCAGAGTAAAATACTTTGAAATTTATGCTGGCTCAAACAGCCTTGATTTCTTAACGGCTTACATTTAAAATTTCTAGCACTTTTTATTCGAGGCCACAATAGCCTTCATTTGCGAAGTAAATGCCTAATCCAATTTTTTTATTATTGTTGATTTTCGAATTTTTTTTATTGAACTTTAAGTAATTATATAATTAATTAAATAATTTGAGCTCAATTAATTATATCTTGTCAAAATAACAACCTTGTTGTTTCGTTAAGAAAGTTTATAAATAAAATGAAAGTAACACTCCTTACAGTAACATACAATTCGGAAAAGTATTTGGAGGAATGCATTCATTCAGTTATCTCGCAAAGCTATACCAACATTGAACACATCATCATTGATGCAGCCTCCACTGATGGCACATTGCAAATTATACAACGGTATGATCAACATATTGCGCATTGGATTTCAGAAAAAGACAATGGCATGTATGATGCTATTAATAAGGGCATTGCTTTAGCCTCTGGAAGTATCATTGGCATTTTAAATAGTGACGATAAGCTGGCATCTGCCGATGTGATTGAAAAAATTGTGGATTGCTTTTATAACAACGAAGTGGATGCTGTTTACGGAGACCTGGTGTATGTGGAACAACTTAAAACACAAAATATAATTCGTCATTGGAAAGGGGTAAGTTATAAGCGGTTTAGATTTAATTATGGATGGATGCCTGCGCATCCAACTTTTTATGTGCGAACGAACCTGATTGCAGAACTTGGAGGCTATGAATCGCATTATTTTACGGCGGCTGATTATGAATTTATGGCCCGTTACCTTTACCGTTTCAGGATAAATGCAATGTACCTGCCAAAGTTGATTGTAAAGATGAGGGCAGGAGGGCAGAGTAATAAAACCATCGCTATCCGGCTGCGGGCCAACCGCAGGGATTATTTAGCGATGAAAAAAAATAAAATCCCGTTTCCTTTTATTGTTTCTATTTTAAAACCGATCATTAAGTTACACCAATACCATTATAATTTATTTCGCAAAGTAAAAAACTGACCTACATTATTTTTGCAATACTTTTACGTAATGTTTGATTTTTTAAAACGTAAAAAAAAGGGCCCTGTTATAAGTAAGCTTCCTATAACAACGGATATACACTCACACATTTTGCCTGGCATTGATGATGGTGCCCCTGATATAGCAACTGCACTTAATTTGGTGAGAGGTATTTATGCGTTGGGCATTAGAAAGACGGTGGCTACCCCACATGTCATCAGTGATCTTTACCGCAATACACCCGCTACTATCAATGCCGCCTTAAAGCAATTGCAGGATGCCTGCCTGGCCGCTGACATTGATATCCAGATTGCTGCTGCGGCAGAATACATGCTGGATGATTATTTTTTACAATTGCTGCGGGGTACAGCACCATTACTTACTGTACATAAAAATATTATTTTAACAGAACAGTCTTATGCATCAGCAACAGACAACCTGCATCAAATTGCATTTGAAATAATTACGGCCGGCTATCGCCCCATAATGGCTCATCCTGAACGTTACCATTTTTATCATCATGATTACGAGGCTTACAAACGATTAAAGGATATGGGGTTTTTACTACAGGTAAACCTGCTTTCACTAACAGGCTATTATGGTAAGCCAGTTGCAAAAGCGGCAAAATATATCCTTGCAAATAACCTGGCAGATCTTGTTGGTACAGACCTGCATCATGCACGCCATTTGGAAATGCTGCAGGATGAAAATGCGCTCGGTATTTTTAATGAGCTGCTTGGAAGCAATACTTATAATAATCTTGATGCCATTTAACAAGTCCCGTTTTTCATCAACAGGCTTTGTACTGCAATCCGTATAATTTATTTTTAATTAATGAAATATCTCTCGTCGCTCAATCACTTTTTTTGGAAATATCGCCTGCGTTTCCTGTTGGGAATCATTTTTATTGTGTTGAGTAATTATTTTAGAATCCTCTCTCCCCAGTTAACAGGTTACGTAGTTAATACCGTTGTTCAAAAAGTGGATGCCACCACTGCTGCTAAAACAATGAAGGAGGCCGCACCGAAAGGGTATGATTTTTTTGTGTATAAAATAATAGCGGTACTGGATAGTAAAAATTTTGGCGAGCGTTTTTTATGGTGTGGTATTATATTACTTTTGCTGGCGGTAATAAGCGGCATTTTTATGTTTCTAATGCGGCAAACGATAATAGTAATGAGCCGGCTGATTGAATACGATCAAAAGAACCAGGTGTTTACACATTACCAGCAACTGGATACCAACTTTTATAAAACACACAGCACCGGTGATTTAATGAATCGTATTTCGGAAGATGTAAGCAGGGTGCGGATGTATGCAGGACCTGCCATAATGTATTTTATAAACCTGGCAACAGTGTTGGGATTCAGTATTTTTTTCATGATCAAATCAAGTCCTAAACTTACCCTTGTTGCCCTTTCGCCTTTGCCGGTTTTGGCTATCGCCATTTATTTTGTAAATACAATTATTCATAAAAAAAGTCAACGTATACAGGCGCTGTTAAGTGATCTTACAACAAATGCGCAGGAATCGTACAGCGGGATCAGGGTAATTAAATCTTTTGTGCAGGAAAAAGCGATGTTGCTATTTTTTGCACAAAACAGTGAAGATTACAAAAAAAATGCGCTTAGTCTTGCTAAGACTGAAGCAATTTATTTCCCCAGTATGACACTGATGATTGGCATCAGTACCTTAATAACTATTATGGTTGGTGCATTAGATTTGATAAAAGATCCTATGCATCATTCCGTAGGTACCATTGCCGAGTTTGTAATGTATATTCAACTGCTGACTTTCCCGGTGAGTGCCATTGGCTGGACGGCGAGTATGACACAACGTGCAGCAGCGTCTCAAAAGCGCATTAATGAATTTTTACAAACACCTTCCAGTATTTCAGTACCAGCTATTCCTTTGCGACCGGCATTGGATAAAAAAATTACTTTCGCCAATATTAATTTTACGTATCCGCATACAGGTATTTATGCCATAAAGAATTTTTGCCTCGAAATAAATCCCGGAGAAAAAATTGCGGTTATTGGAAAAACGGGCTCTGGCAAAAGTACCATCGCACAACTGTTGTTGAGGATGTATGATGTTGATAATGGAACTATTTTATATGATGGCGTACCTGTTAAAAATATAGATCTACATTATTTGCGGTCAAATATTAGTTATGTGCCACAGGATGTGTTTTTATTTAGTGAAACAGTTGAAAAAAATATTGCTTTTGGATTAGACGATGCACCCCATTTTGCTATTAAACAGGCGGCGCAACTGGCTAACGTTGATACTGAGATTGAATCATTTTCTGAGGGCTATAAAACAATGATTGGCGAACGGGGAGTAACATTGAGCGGAGGTCAAAAACAGCGGATTTCAATTGCAAGGGCATTAATAAAGACCCCCTCAGTTGTTATATTTGATGACTGCCTGAGTGCGGTAGATGCAAGAACAGAAAAGACTGTCTTGAATAACCTGAACTTATATTTGAAGAATAAAACGGCCATAATTATAACGCACAGAATTTTTTCTTTATTTGATTTTGATAAAATTATCGTGTTGGATGAAGGCAGGATTGTAGAGCAGGGACAACACCATACATTAATAAAAGAAAATGGCTATTACGCTGAAATGTACAACAGGCAACAGCACAAGGAGCAACCTATATAATTTTCAGCATCAATTTTATGTTTCCTGCATTTGGATATTTTTTTATGTAAGCAAATAAACTGTTCAAAAAAAATGCCGGGGGTATAAACCTGTAGTAGGTTTATTTTGCTATTTCGAAAACAATTTTATCTTTGCTGCGTAACTTATTATTTGGTAACCAATATTAATAAAAATTATACAACTGTGGCGTACGAGAACAATGACAAAAAAATGGAAAGCGTTTATAGTAAACGCATAAGAGCGGGTAAAAGAAGAACTTACTTTTTTGATGTAAGAGAAACACGTGGGAATGATTATTACCTGACGATTACAGAGAGCCGTAAGCGATTTGATTCTGAAGGGTATGACAGGCATAAGATTTTTTTATACAAAGAAGATTTTAATAAATTCATCAAGGGCCTTGCAGAAGCTATTGACCACGTTAAAACTGAATTAATGCCAGATTTTGATTTTGATGCATTTAACCATGATACGCCATACGAAGGCGAAGAAATACGACAAACATTATCAGCAACTGCTAATATAACAGCAGCCGAAGAAAAGCAGGTGGAAATAGAAGCAGCAGCAGAAGTACCTGAATCAATAAATGATGAGGCTCGGATAGATAATGGAAGTAATGAAGAAGTTGATAAGTGGTAATCAATTTGTAAGCACAGGGTTCAGGTTTATATTCCTTTGAATTAATCTTTATAATTTTCCTGTTTTATAACTCATAAACACTAATCGTGACATATTTGAAGGGAGGAAAATAATATTATCAGGATAAGAATACACCTTACAGTATACTTTCTTTTAAAATACTCGATTGTATAAAGATTATAATTAATAATGGCAATTAAAATAATCACTTTCTTGGTTTATTGATCTATTATCCCTATTTTTGAACGGTCGCCACTTAGTTTAATTACTAGCGGTACTCTCTGGTCCAATCTTACACAAAACCACAATATTTTTGTGTTACCTCAATCCTACGAACATCCTCTTAAATAGTATAATTATTTATTTAATTATAATGTTTCAATTATCTTTTGATTGCCCCTCTTTTTAAGTAAATTTATATTTAATACCACAATAAAAGTTATGTTCAAAAAGTATATTTATTTTCTTTCATTTTTGTTTATTATTACTTACGCCACTTCGTGTGTTAATACAAAAAAAGCCACCTATTTTAATGATTTACGAGATGGAAATGTGATTCCAAGTTCAAATGATACCATTAGCACCATTATTCAAAAAAATGATATCCTAAGCATTGTTATAACAAGCCTTAATCCCGAAGCTTCTGCAATTTTCAATGCCTCCAACGCTTCAATTACAAATTTTACAAGTGCAGGTTCTAATCAATCTACCAGTGGTTATTTGGTAAACGCTGAGGGATCAATTCAGTTACCTATTCTTGGAAATATTAAAGTAGTTGGTTTAACAAAAAAGGAATTAAAGGAGCAAATCACTGCGACTTTAGTTGAAAGGAAGTTACTAATCGATCCTATTGTCACCATTCGCCATTTAAATTTTGATATAACAATAATAGGGGAAGTAGCCAAACCATCAGTAATAACTGTTCCAAATGAAAAAATATCTCTGATCAAAGCATTGGGTTTAGCCGGGGATATAACAATTTATGGCAAAAAAGATAATATCCTTTTAATCAGGGAGGTTGCAGGTAAGAGAAGCCTAAAACGTCTAAACTTGAATTCATTAGAATTTGTGAATTCGCCATATTATTACTTACAACCCAATGATGTTGTGTATGTAGAGGCAAATAAAAACAAGGTAGCTGCTTCAAGTGCGTTTAAACAGTCTGCGCCTCTTATTTTATCCGCTTTATCTGTTCTTTTATTAACCCTACAGCTAATAAAAAGATAATTAATTACTTTTAAAAAATGAGAGAGAAGCAGCCTTTAATTAAAAAATCAAAAGAAGAAAATTCAATTTTACAGTTGATTTTAAAATATGTGCCTTATTGGCCATTATTTTTGTTATTTTTCTTACTATCCTCGGTTGCAGCTTATTTTTATCTTCGTTATACTATACCGGAATATGAAGCTTATGCAGCAATTATAATTAAAGATGAGAAAAAGGGAAATGATGATTCTAAAATGATGGAATCATTAGATTTAATCAATACAAAAAAAATTATTGAAAATGAAATAGAAGTTCTTCAATCAAGATCTCTTATGGTTTCGGTCGTTAAGAAATTACACTTATATGCGCCGATTACTCAAGAGGGTAAAGTTAAATCTTTATCCGCTTATACAATAGCGCCTGTTATTATTGAAGCCTTTAACCCCGATTCAATAAAAGCAGTTAAAAAAGTTAGCCTTTATTATGAAGAAAAAACTGGTAATGTTATTTTAAATAATACTTATAAAGGCCCAATTAATCAATGGTTGAATACTCCTTATGGAAAATTGAGATTTTTACCAAATGATAGATATTCGTATAATTTGGATAAGAAGCCGTTATATTTTTCTATTTTATCACCAAATCGGGTAGCTGGCCAAATTATATTTGGCCTAAAGGTTTACCCTTCAAGTAAATTATCAAGTGTTATTAATTTAATTTACAGGGATGAGGTTCCAAGGCGTGCAGAAGATATTTTAAATGAGTTAATTGTAACATATAGCGATGCTGCTTTATCTGAGAAAAACACTTTAGCTAAAAATACACTTGCATTTATTGAAAAAAGATTAAATATTGTAGCAAAAGACCTTGATTCTATTGAAGGAAGGCTTCAACAATATAAAGCTGGTAAGGGTGCAGTAAATATAGGTAGACAAGGAGAACTATATCTGGAAAATGTAAGTACTAATGATAAAAAATTAAGAGAGTTAAATGCACAGGCGGATGCATTAACAGAGTTAGAAAAATCTGCCACGACGAAAAGTAGTTCAGGAATGTTACCATCTGCCTTGGGCATTAATGATCCCGCATTAACACAACAAATGAATAATTTGAGTTCTCTGCAATTGCAGTATGATAAATTAAAAATGACTGTTGCGGAAAATAATCCGGTTTTAATTTCAATTAGCGAACAGATTAATCAGATTAAGCCAACAATTTTAAGTAATATTCAAAGCCAACGTAAAAATCTTGAACAAAGTAAAGTAAACTTATATGCTGCTGGAGGAACGTTTAACAGTATGCTGTCTTCCATTCCTCAAAAAGAAAGGCAATTGGTAGAAATAACAAGAGATCAGACAATTAAAAATGGCATCTACTCTTTTTTATTACAAAAACGCGAAGAGAGTGAACTTTCCTATGCATCTAATATAGCAGATAGCAGAGTAGTAAATTATGCACAGGCTTCAGGTGATCCGGTAACTCCTAAAAGAATGATCATTTATTTAGCGACGCTTGCATTTGCTTTTGGTT
>JAYWAU010000028.1:0-2641 GCA_043782265.1 Ferruginibacter sp.
ATCGTTAAGATTGTTAAGGAATTAACTGGTTTAGGATTGAAGGAAGCCAAAGATTTAGTTGATGGTGCTCCAAAACCAATTAAAGAAGGTGTTGACAAAGCAACTGCGGAAGAATTAAAAACTAAGTTGACTGATGCAGGTGCAGAGGTTGAAATAGCTTAATTTTTTTAAAGTAAATTTAATATAACTTTAAAAGTCAGGCGCTTGCCTGGCTTTTTTAATTTATTCAGAATACGTAATTTATTCTAAAACGATACTTAATAATAAGTTCTTTTTTTATTGTGTGACCTATTTGAAATTTTCAGATATGCCTTAAAATAGCAAAATCATTAATTACCTAACCGAATTTACTTTAAATTCGAATTGTAAAATAAATACGATTAATAGAAAATAATTAATATAAATTAATTTAATGTAAGAATATTAAGTACGAAATTTTGGAGAAATAAATATTCTTTAATTAGCTATTTAATTAAGAGCGTTTGGGTCACTGCTGTATTATTGTTTCCGGTAATTCTTACTCCATAAACTCCTTTAGGTAATTTTTTATTTACCGTTAAGGTGGACTGCATAGTAGTTATTGAATTAACAACTTTACCATCTACATTATATAAAACAATTGAGGCAGGTAAAAATTGAGGAGGTATTGTTACTTTAAAAGCATTTTCTGCTGGATTTGGATAAATACTTACTCCAAGGCTAGATTGATTTTTTAATAGTGCAGTTTCAGAATATGTTATTTTTCCGGTTACTTCAATTATTTTAATTCTATAGAATATGTTACCCTGCTGTAGTTGATTATCTTCATAGAAATAATTGTTTGAGTTGTTACCCTTACCAATATAGGTTGAAACATCTGAAAAATCACGAGCGTTTGTACTTCGTTGTAATGTATAACGGGATCCTCCGGGCTCATTAGTTGTGGTCCATTTTACAATACATGATTTACTTCCTCTACTACTAACATTGAAGTCTGTCAATTTGATAGGCACTGTGCCGAGTGAAATTATAACACAACCATTTGTAGCACCCGGAACCGCAGAGGCAAATATTAGTGTGATATTACATGGAACACAAACAAAGGCATCGCCTGTACCCGGACCACCGAAAGTTCCGGGTATTAAAACAGATGAAATTACTCCAATAGGAGATCCGCCATAAATATTAACTATAACACCCTCTGGCCAGTCTTTCAGTAAAACACCACAACCAAGAGGACATTGAGGATATACACTAAGAAAGGCAAAAGCATTTAACGGACATTGGGCTGTTAAATACCGAAAAGACCCAACAAGGACCAGAAGGACAAGAAAAAACTTTTTCATGGTTTAAAATGATTGAATCTTATGCTCTTTCAACGATAAAAGTACTATTTTTAGTATAATGTATAAAAGTAAATGTTATAAATAAGGGTTTATATTTTAATTAAATATTTCACAAACTTAAAACATTGCTGCAAAGATTGTTCAGTCTAATGATTAAAAACTCAACTGATAGATTTTATGAGCAAACTTTTCTTTTTTACAAAAATAATTTGTTAGTTTAAATGGGCAGGAAAACTTTCAATAAACCAAATTTCTAAAAATGAAATAAGCTTATTAAAAATGCAAAAACGTAGGGTTAATCAAATAACTTCAGCTTTTCTTTTACCTCGGGAGGAAGTAAAAAACGGAAAAAGAAGTAAAAACATCATTTTTATCAAAAATCAAACCAAAAATCACAAAATTTGATTGAAGTATTTCTATAATTGAATACTTATACCTACCTTTGCCCTCCTTTAATTTAGGGTCAGTAACATTCATCATGTTTATTGACTTAAAGTAAAGAACCTTCTCAGCATTAAAACGTTTTAATAACAATATGTCTGCAACAAAATCACCCGCTGCTCAGCGTATCAATTTCGGAAAAGTTGAACTTCTGGCAGAACAACCCGATTTGCTCGGAATCCAGATTCAGTCGTTTAAAGATTACTTTCAGTTGGAAACTACGCCAGATAAGCGTAACAATGAAGGCTTGTTTCGTGTATTTAAGGAAAATTTTCCTATTACAGATACCCGTAACATTTTCGTACTGGAGTTCTTAGACTATTTCGTAGACCCACCACGCTACACTATTGACGAATGTATTGAAAGAGGATTGACATATGCAGTTCCGTTAAAAGCAAAACTAAGGTTAAGCTGTAACGATGAAGAGCACGTGGATTTTCAGACAATCGTTCAGGATGTGTTCCTGGGAAATATTCCTTATATGACACCACGTGGTACATTTGTTATCAACGGTGCTGAAAGGGTCGTAGTGTCTCAGTTGCATCGTTCACCTGGTGTATTTTTTGGACAATCTGTTCATCCCAACGGAACCAAAATATATTCTGCAAGGGTTATTCCTTTCAAAGGAGCCTGGATGGAATTTGCTACAGACATTAATAATGTGATGTACGCTTACATCGATCGTAAAAAGAAATTCCCTGTAACTACTTTGTTGCGTTCTATCGGTTTTGAAACTGATAAGGATATCCTTGAGTTATTTGGCATGGCCGATGAGGTAAAAGTTGATAAAAAATCTTTACAAAAATATGTTGGCAAAAGACTTGCTGCACGTGTATTACGTACATGGGTAGAAGATTTTGTGGATGAAGATACTG
>JAYWAU010000029.1:0-7323 GCA_043782265.1 Ferruginibacter sp.
CAAATTCTAAAAAAGGTTTTACGCTGTCTTCGCCCATGTAGGGAGCGACTGTTACCGAATCAAAATTCAACGTCTCAAAAAATGCTTTGGCATATTGGGTAGAAGTGTTGCCGATATCGCCACGTTTGGCATCGGCTATTGTAAAGTGTTCCTTTGGAATATAGTTTACCGTTCTTTCCATTATGTCCCATCCCTTTGATCCAAGCACTTCATAAAAAGCGGTATTGATTTTATACGCTACGCAAAGGTCTTTGGTGGCATCAATGATCTGTTTATTAAATTCAAATATGGCATCCGGGTGTGACTGCAGGTGTTTGGGTATTTTCTCAAAATCAGTATCAAGCCCAACACAGAGGTATGATTTTTTTAATTGTATTTGTTCAATGAGTTGTTGTCTTGTCATAATAATTTACACTTTATTGGTACCAATGCGCTTTTCCATTTCAAGGGCAACGTTAATAGAATCACCATCAGTAGTTTTTTTTAATTGCTCAATAATATTTATTTGTTCTGACTCACTTTTGTTCTGGCTTAATTTAAAAACATTGTCCAGTTTTTCTACTTCTATTGTAAACCCAATAATTGCTTTTAACATCTGGTCAATATATTCTTTTGACATGGCATCGAATGCTGCCGCTGTTGCGGTGCCTTCATATTTATTGGTAACTGCTTTTATGGCCGCATAAGTGCCTGTGTCATCTGTGAAAACAATATTGCCTTTTGCATGCACCGTCATGTAATTCCAGGTGGAGGCTGATTGCGGATTGTTGTACCAGCTCGCACTTACATAACAATGTGGCCCGTTAAAAATTGCCAGCACATTGCTGTTTTTTACAAATGCTTTGTGATGATCGCTATTCTTCATTATGTGGCCACACAATATTATTTTGTCATTTGCTTCAACAACAACTTCTAACGGAATATGGGTTGCTACAGGATACTGCTCTCCCAAACCAGTAATGATGGCGAAGGCATTTTCCTTCATAAAAGCAATTACTTTATCAGTATCCTTTTCTGTAAAGTGTGGCAATTTATACATTAAGCGGCATTTAAAATTTGTTGTAAAAGCTCAGCAAAAATATAGATTTCTTCAAAGCTGTTGTACAATGGTACCGGGGCAACCCGTATTACATTGGGTTCCCGCCAGTCTGCAAAAATACCAAAGGGTAGCAGTGTATCAAAAACAGCTTTGGCATTTTGATGTACGGAGAAAGAAACCTGGCAACCTCTTTCATCAGGGTTGACTGGTGTAATGATCTTAAATTTTTCTACCGGTTGATTGATATGCTGGAGCACAAAAAATAAATAATCGCTCAGGGCTTTGCTCTTAGTTACCAAATTATCAAAACCTGCTGCTGCAAATATTTCCAGCGAAGCTTTATGTGCCGCCAGCAACATCATGGGTGAAGTGCTCATGGCCCAGCTTTCTGCCGTTGCAGTTGGTGTAAATATATTGCCCATTTTAAAACGGTTAGTTACATCATTTCCCCACCAGCCTTGCAGTCTTGGTAATGCGTTATTGTTAAGGTGACGTTCATGTACAAACGCACCGGCAATGGCACCAGGGCCACTGTTTAAATATTTATAATTACACCAGCAGGCAAAATCAACCTGCCAATCGTGCAATTGTAATTTGATATTGCCTGCGGCATGTGCCAGGTCGAAACCTGCACAGGCACCGGATTTATGTGCTGCTGCTGTAATGGCTTTTATATCAAATACCTGCCCGGTGTAATAATTTACACCACTAAATAGAACCAGCGCAACACTGTCTTTGTGTGCTTCAATGGTTGCGATAATATCTTCGGTGGTAATGAGTTCTGTTCCTTCTTTTGGGTGCACTTCTATGATTGCATCCGCAGGATCAAAGCCATGCAATTTTACCTGCGATTGAAAAGCATACTGATCTGATGGAAATGCTTTTGCTTCGCAGATGATCTTATATCGAGTGGCAGTTGGCTGATAAAAAGAGATCATTAGCAAGTGAAGATTTACCGTAAGGTGATTCATTGTTACCAGCTCTTCTTTTTTTGCACCAGTGATATCGCATAGCAATGGCGTAATTTTTTGCTGATAATTCAGCCATGGATCTTTGCCCAAAAAGAAACCCTCTACGCCAAAATTGGCCCAGCCTTCCATGATGGTCATTACTTCGTCTTGTGCAGTTTTTGGCTGTAAACCGAGGGAGTTACCTAAAAAATAAATGGCTCTTTTGCCTTGTAAATAGGGTGCATAAAATTGCTCCTTGTAACTTTGTAGTGGGTCATTGCTATCGAGCGCCTGTGCGTATGTTAATGAAAATTCATGCTGCATAAATAGATTGTTGTACTGTTTTTTGCCGGTAAGGCGTTAAGACGTTTCTAGATTTTTTTTGCCGTTTAGGCGTTAAGCCGTTTTTATTTTTTATTTTGAAAAACGTCTTAAAGTCTTACCGGCTAATTTAAACTTAGCTGTTAATTAAATAAATTGGGATAGTCAGAAATAATTCCATCTACGGCCATCTCTTTTAATTCGGTTATTTTTTTTGCATCATTTACTGTCCATGGAATTACTTTTATATTTTGCTGGTGACATTTTTCAATCAGTCCTTTATTGACCAATGAATTTTCTGGACTGTAAATGGTGGGTATAAACCCAAGTGCTTTTATTTGTTCCTCCAAAGAACGTTTATCGAAGTCTTCAATAAGCATGGCTGTTTTTATGTTGGGATAATGCAGGTGAAGGTATTGCAGGCTTCTGAAATCGAATGACTGAATGATCACCTTCTTCTCCATTTGTTTTTCTTTAATAAGTTTCACCAATAGTTCAACAAATTCGGCGGGTGCAGGATGATAGAGATTGTCTGTTGTCGGCATGCATTTGGTCTCTATATTAAAAAACGGGTAGGGCCTTTTGCTGGTGAGCATGTAAGCTTTTACACTATCAAACAAATCGCTGAGCAATGGTTTTGAAATGGCCAGTCTTTGTTGTTTAGGAAACCGTGGATGTGGCTTCAGTCCTACATCATAAGTTTTGATGGAATCGTATAGCATGTGATACATGTTATAGCTGTGTTCATCTTTTTGTTCAATAAAACTGCCGTCGGGTTTGGTAGTTATTTCGTGGTTGAAGAAAGGTTCGTGCGACAAAAATATTTGCTTGTCTTTACTGATGCAGGCATCCATTTCCAAAGTAGTTACACCAATATCCAATGCCTTTAGCATGGCAGGGATTGTGTTCTCCGGCATCAACCCACGGCAACCCCTATGGCCTTGCTTATCAAATAGTAGTTTTGCAAGTGTTGAAGCTATTTCATTTTGGCTGGTCATTTTTTTATTGGAGGAACAGGCAACCAACATCAATAAAAAAAATGTAGCGGTTATTTTTATTGATGTTGGCATTTGAATTAACGGGTTACTTTTATATTTTTTGAATTTAAAGACAAGCTTCCAATCAGATGTAGTAAAGTAAGGCGATCTCCGGCGGGCAAGTTGCAAGGATGAGCCACACTGCATCTTAGCCCGGACAAAAAATATTTTACTTAACCTACTCCACCATTTCCTGTATTTCTGTTGGCTCAAGGTTAGCGTTTCTCATTGCAATACCACGGGTAGCATTTGCTGCGAAATCAAGGAAGGCTTTTTTTGTCAGTTCATCATCACTCACCATGATTGGTACACCAATATCGCCGCCTTCACGAATGGCCTGTACAATCGGTATCTGCCCCAGAAAAGGGATATCAAATTCTTCGGCGAGGTTTTTACCGCCGTTCTTTCCAAATAGGTAATATTTATTTTCCGGTAATTCAGCAGGAGTGAAGTAACTCATGTTTTCTACCAAGCCAATGATGGGCACTTTTAATTGCGCCTGGCCAAACATGGCAATACCTTTTTTTGCATCTGCGAGCGCAACTGTTTGCGGTGTGGTTACTACAATTACACCGGTTACCGGTACTGTTTGCACTACCGTTAAATGAATATCTCCTGTACCAGGCGGCATATCAATTATAAGATAATCCAACTCACCCCAATCTACATCACTTACAAATTGGCGGATGGCACTGCTTACCATTGGACCACGCCATACCACTGCCTGTTTTTCATCAACCAGCAATCCTATGCTCATCATTTTGATACCAAATTTTTCAATGGGCACAATCCATCCTTTACCTTCAATGTCTCTCATCATGGGCCGGTCGCCTCTTACGCCAAACATAATATGCTGACTGGGTCCGTAAATATCAGCATCCATTAAACCAACCGATGCGCCGCTCTGTGCCAATGCCAGCGCAAGGTTACTGGCTACAGTACTTTTACCAACACCACCTTTTCCACTCACCACTGCAATGATATTTTTTACACCACTTAATACAGTTTTAGTATCTTTTCTGTTACTGCTTGTATTACTTGTGAAATTTACTTTTACAATGGCTTCTTTATTAACCAATAATTTAACTGCATTGATACAGGCATTCATAATAAGGTCCTTTAAAGGACACGCCGGGGTAGTTAAAACAACCGTAAAAGAGACTTCATTACCATTAATTACAATATCTTTCACCATGTTCAGCGTTACCAAATCTTTGCCCAGGTCTGGTTCCTGCACATTGCTTAGCGCTTGCAGTATCTGTTCGTTCGTCATCGGTTCAATTATTTGTTAAAAAACATTTTCTGCGGCAAAATTAACCATTGATGCCCTTACTTTGTTTATTAATTAAGGAATGTTGTTATTTTTGAACACACATCTTTTCTTTAACCAAATGTTACTGCTTCCATTTATCCATGGTTTTGGAATGGCCTGTAGTTATTGAACTTTTTTGAATGAAACTTTTTTTACGATACATTTTATTTATTGCTTTAATTATTCCTGTTGCTGCCAATGCACAATTTGAAACATTGAAAGATTCGGTGGTACAGTTGTACGGTGTTGTAATGACGGCAGATAGCCTGCAGGCCTTGCAATCTGTAAGTGTTATGGTGAAGGGGCAAAACAGGGGAACAGTAACCAATAGCCAGGGCGTTTTTAGTATTGTTGTTTTAAAAGGAGATGCCATTGAATTTACAAGTGTGGGATTTAAACCCAAATCAGTTATCGTACCCAAAAACATTGAGGGTAACCAATACAGTATATTGCAATTAATGGTCACGGATACGGTATTTCTGGCGGCAACCATCATAAAATCGAGACCAACAAGAGAGCAGTTTGAAAGAGATTTTATAAATACCAAAGTGCCAGATGATAACCTTGAAATAGCCCGGCAAAATAATGACGAAAGCCGGCGACGGTTATTAATGTCTTCTTTACCAAGAGATGGAAGAGAAGCTGCAAATACATATTTAAGTAAGCAGTCTGCTAAATATTCTTACGCCGGACAGGCACCTCCACAAAATATATTTAACCCATTTGCATGGGCCGATTTTATTAAATCCTGGAAAAGGGGAGATTTTAAAAAGAAGAATTAGTATTTTACCGGCATACCTTTTTAGTTTCGAAAGATTATTTACCTGTAATTTGTGTTACGCAGCTTTTATCAATTAATGCGGTAAATTTGTCTAATTCTTAATGTAAGAACAACCGTAATAACACTTTTATGATCTTTTTTTTGACAGGTTTTATGGGAAGTGGCAAATCGTATTGGGGTAAAAAATGGGCCTCGGCAAACGACTATACTTTTACAGACCTTGATGAGGTAATTGAAAATGCGGAGGGAAAAACCATTGCGGATATTTTTGAGATTAAAGGAGAGGATTATTTTAGAGAAATTGAAGCGACTTACCTAAGAAGTTTTGCGGATGCTAAAAACACTATTATAGCCTGTGGCGGAGGTACTCCATGCTTTCATGAAAATATGCAATGGATGAATGATCATGGAACCACCCTTTATCTTTTAACGACAGCACCGCAAATTTTAGACAGAGTTTTAGCAGAACAGGAAAAACGCCCTTTGATAAAAAAAATGAACCAGGGAGAATTGCTTTTTTTTATAGAACAAAAGCTGAAAGAAAGAACCTCTTTTTATAATCAGGCAAAACTGGTAATACCCTCAACAGAATTGTCAGTACAAACTTTTAGTAATTTATTTTTAGCTAAACAATCCACGGCATAAAAATTTATTTTACATGCAAAAAACATTTTTAAAAACGGCAGCCGTATTGGGTGCCTTATCAGTTATTTTAGGAGCCTTTGGTGCACATGCGTTAAAGCAACTTATCACCGATAAAAACCTGCAAACTTTTGAGACCGGTGTCCGTTACCAGTTTTATCATGTAATAGCGCTGTTTATAACCGGCATTTTATACAAAGATTTTACAAATAATTATTTAGAATGGGCTGGTCGTTTATTTTGTTTGGGAATATTACTTTTTAGCGGTTCTTTATACCTTTTATCTTTTATTGAATTGACCAATATGTTAGGTTTAAAATGGGTTGGTGCCATAACTCCATTGGGAGGTGTTTGTTTTATTACAGGCTGGCTGTTATTGGCACTTGGTATTTCAAAAAAAAATTAATTGATTATTGTCCTTTGTAAAGTTACTAGAGTGCCGTTTTTATTTTCTATAAAAAAATCAATGCCTGATTTATTCATTCTGTCTTTCATGTTTTTTAAACCATTACCGAACCTGCGCAAATTTTCAAAATCAATTCCGGTGCCATTATCCTGAATTAGTAAGGATATAACCGTGTGTTCTTTCTTTAACATCAATATTACCTCAGTAGCTTTGGAATGTTTTAAAACATTGTTCAGTGCTTCTTTTACCACTAAAAATACATTTCGGCGTATTGCTCCATTTACTGCAATATCAGGTAAATCTGCGGCTATATTCACAGTGCAGTTAATGCCTGTATTTTCAAAATATTCAATAGCATAACTACGAATGTAAGCCACCATATTACCAAATGAATCATTGCTGCTATTCATTGTCCAGATGATAGCATTCATATTATTGAGCAATTCGTTTGCAGAAGATGAAATCTTTTCAATTTCGGGAATCGTTTCTTTTCCTAACCTTCTTTTAGCCAGTTCACTAAATAAACGAATAGCAGTAACACCTGCACCAAGGTCATCGTGCATATCTGTACTTATGCGGTTTCGCTCTTCCTGCTGGGCGTTTAATACGGCAATTTTTGTTTCAAAAATTTGTTTTTCAGCTTCTAATTTCAGTGCTTCCTGTTCCTTTATTCTTTCAATTAATTCCTTTCTGTTTTTATAGGTTAGTCCTAGTAAAAAAAATGTTAATTCGCCCACAATACCAACTTCATAGTACAATAAAGCACTTGTAAAAATACCCGTTCTGTGAACTGTTATTAGTATTAATAAAAATGAGATAATGGAGAAAAAAATTA
>JAYWAU010000030.1:0-2635 GCA_043782265.1 Ferruginibacter sp.
GAGACAGCATTTAATTGAAGCAGTTGCTGATTATGATGATAAATTATTGGAAAAATTCTTTGATGATCCAAACACGATCACCGAAGATGAAATTCATGAAGCTATTCGTAAAGCGACGATTGATATTTCTATCATTCCGATGATGTGTGGTTCATCTTTTAAAAATAAAGGTGTACAGACTGCATTGGATGCTATTGTACGTTACTTACCTGGACCAATGGATATTGAGGCGGTGAAAGGAACCAACCCTGATAGCGGCGAAGAAATTTTCCGTCATTGTGATGTTAAGGAACCATTCAGTGCACTGGCATTTAAAATCATGACCGATCCTTTTGTAGGAAGGTTAGCATTTTTCCGGGCCTATTCTGGTCGTTTAGATTCTGGTTCTTACGTGTTAAACACCCGTACAGGAAAGAATGAGCGTATCAGCCGTATCATGCAGATGCATGCCAACAAACAAAACCCGGTTGATTACATTGAAGCTGGTGATATTGGTGCAGCAGTAGGTTTTAAAGACATCAAAACTGGTGATACTTTGTGTAACGAAGATCATCCGATTGTGCTGGAAGCAATGACTTTCCCTGAACCGGTTATCAGTGTTGCGGTTGAACCAAAAACACAGGCCGACGTTGATAAAATGGGAATGGCAATTGCCAAGCTGGTAGAGGAAGATCCTACCTTAAGAGTACGTACAGATGAAGAAACCGGCCAGACCATCTTAAGTGGAATGGGTGAGTTGCACCTGGAAATTATTGTAGATCGTATGCGCCGTGAGTTTAAAGTAGAAATTAACCAGGGTGCTCCGCAGGTTGCTTATAAAGAAGCTTTCCATAATACCATTCAACACAGGGAAACTTTGAAAAAGCAAACAGGTGGTCGTGGTAAATTTGCTGACATCGTTTTTGAAATCGGGCCTGCTGAAGAAGAATTTTTGAAAGAAGGAAAAAGTAACTTCCAGTTTGTAAATGGTTTGTTTGGCGGTAGTATTCCAAAAGAATTTGTACCGGCTATTCAGAAAGGTTTTGAAAGTGCTATGACAACAGGTGTATTGGCAAGTTATCCAATGGTTAGTATGAGAGTTAAAGTTTACGATGGTAGTTTTCACCAGGTGGATAGTGATGCAATGAGTTTTGAACTGTGTGCCAAACAAGGTTACCGCGAAGCTGGCCGTAAAGCAAAACCAGTTTTGCTTGAGCCTATCATGAAGGTAGAGGTGTTAACACCAGATCAATACATGGGTGATGTTACGGGTGATTTGAACCGTCGTCGTGGTATGCTGGAAGGTATGGATAGCAAACATGGTGTGCAGGTTATTAAAGCCAAAGTGCCGTTAAGCGAAATGTTTGGTTATGTAACGCAGTTGCGTTCTTTATCAAGCGGCCGTGCTACTTCAACTATGGAATTTAGCCATTATGCTCCTGCTCCAAACAACGTTGCGGAAGAAGTAATCGCTAAACAAAAAGGAAAGCAGAAGGTAGAAGAATAATTTCGGTATATCTTTTAATGTTAAAAACCCTGCACGTTAGTGCAGGGTTATTTGTTTCTGGGCTCCAAGAGATTTGGTATAAAAATAAAATGCAGGATGGTTGGATTTCCCTGATCCTTTTTCTATTTTTAACCATTAACCCAAACTATATGATAGCAAAAATGCCTTTAGAAAATTTCCTGGTCATTGATATTGAAACCGTTGCTGCACAACAGCATTATGATTTGCTAACTGCAGATTGGCAACATTTATGGGAGGAAAAAGTAAAACGATCTATGCCTGAAGATACTTCTTTGGATGAATATTATCCCCAGAGAGCTGGTGTAATGGCCGAATTTGCGAAAGTAGTTTGCATTAGCCTTGGCTATTTTAAAAAGGAAACTGGAGGATACCAGTTTAGGGTTAAATCAATTTTTGGGCACGACGAAAAAGAATTGTTACAAAATTTTATAACTACCATTAACCAGTTGGAGGCAGTCAATAACCACTGGAGTTTCACAGGGCATAATATAAAGGAGTTTGATATTCCTTTTTTGTGCCGCAGGTTATTGATCAATGGCCTTAACATTCCTCCCTACCTTGATTTTCAGAATATGAAACCCTGGGAAACCAATATGGTGGATACTTTTCAATACTGGCGCTTTGGAGATTATAAAAATTACACTTCCCTTAAATTACTGGCCGCTTCTTTGAATGTGCCGTCACCAAAAGACGATATTGACGGAAGTATGGTAGGTGAGGTTTATTGGGCGGAAAATGATCTGAAACGCATTGCGGTTTATTGCCAGAAAGATGTGATTACTGTTGCAAATATCCTGCTCAGGTTTAAAAATCTGCCTTTGCTTTCGCAAGAGCAGATTGTAATTGCAAAATAGATTTATTGTCAGCAGCACCTTTTTCTTTCAAACAATACATGTTTTAATTAATTCAGAGCATTTCACAATCAATCAATTGTAATAAAAACCGCTATCCTGCCGGGTTTTGCTAACATATAAGGCACGTCAAAAAAAATCTTCCAAAAACTTTGCTTTAGGCTTTGCTATTTCAAATCATACCCATACCTTTGCACTCCAAATTAAAAAACGAAAGTTTAAAGTTCTTTAAATATGTCACAACGAATCAGAATAAAATTACAGTCTTACGATCACA
>JAYWAU010000031.1:0-2633 GCA_043782265.1 Ferruginibacter sp.
CCGCACGAACCATAATGTTTCATCATGCCAGTCAACACGTGGTTCATCTACATTAAATGCAGCTGCCAGTGTTGCATGATCTTTGTTGTTGTTTTGCATGTTGGTTTTTTGTGTTTGATTGGATGACCTCAATTTGAAAAGTCTGTTTCACCTCACCCTCCTTCTCCCTCTCCTTTAGGAGAGGGAGTGGTACTTCGCATCTTTAATAAAGACTTGTTCTTCCATTTCTTCATTTGTTGTTTACTCAACAAACACTTTCAATACCATTTGCTGCTTGTTATTCCCTACTTTTCAATTATTATTCGGTGCCATTTTTTTAGACCCTGTGTTTCTTTGTTTCTCAATGCTAAAATGTACAAGAGTGCGACGCCACTACTGATGCACATAGAATCTGATGCCGGGTACAAAAATATTAACCCACTCAATATTGACTACTGACTATTGACAACTGACTACTCACCATTCAGTATCTCTGCAATATGCTTCACCTGCACTTTGCTTTTTTGTCTTTTTAAAATGCCTTCCATGTGCATCAGGCAACTCATATCGGCAGCGGTTATAAATTCGGCCCCCTGGTTAATATGATCGGCCACCCTGTCTTTTCCCATCTTTGCACTTACGGCTTCTTCAAAAACACAGAAGGTTCCACCAAAGCCACAACATTCATCGGCACGACTTAGTTCAATCAACTCTATCCCTTTTACCAGTTGCAATAGTTTGCCAGGTTTTGAAAAAGGTACTGCAACCAATTCACTCATCTGCGAAATTTTTAAACCCCGCTGCCCATGACAACTTTGGTGCATGCCTACTTTGTGCGGAAAGGTGGCTTCCAGTTTTTCTACCTTCAACACATCTACCATAAACTCTGTAAGCTCATATATTTTTTTGCGGATGCCGGTTGCTGCTGCTTCGTTCTGTTCATCATGCAAATGTTCTTTAATGTGCAGGGTGCAACTTCCAGACGGGCAAACAATGTAATCAAATGCTGCAAAATTTTTTACAAAAAGTTCATCGCAGCCTTTGGTCAATTTTTCAAAACCGGAGTTGGCCATGGGTTGACCGCAGCAGGTTTGATTTGAAGGGTAAGAAACATCCACACCCAATTTTTCTAATAACTGCAATGTTGCGATGGCTACCTGCGGATAAAACTGGTCAACATAACAGGGTATAAATAATCCAACTTTCATAATCATCATTTTACTACATGCACGCTTTAATAAATTTACTTCATAGTCTGAAACAGTTTATCTAATTTTTGTTTACAATTCCTGCACCTGCTCCCACACTTTTTTTACTACCGGTATTCCATTGGCGAGATTGTGTTGCCTTGTTTGCAAAACACGTTCCCCGGGATACGTTATTTTTTTTGATGCGTTATCTGCAACAGATTGCTGGTAATCTACAATAATGTTGTCGATTGTTTTTGTAATTAATGAGTGGTTACCCAACTTTGAAATATCAATGGCAATGAACACCTGCGATAAACTATACTCTGCTTCTTTTGCAGTTATTTGTTGCGTTGATAATCCGCCTGATAAAACAGTTGCCAAAATATCCAGTAATAAAGATAAGCCTGCTCCCTTCCAATAGCCTACCGGCAAGGGCCGTTTAGAGGAAAGGATTGCAGCCGGATCATTTGTTAGTTCTCCCTTGTTGTTATAACCACCGGCAACAGCCAAGCGTTCGTTTTTTAAAACTGCTAACTCCATGGCCCCATAAGAATATTGTGACATCGCCATATCCAGTACAATTGCGTCTTTTTTAAATGGCAATGCAAACACCAATGGGTTATTGCCCAGCTTTGGATCAATAGCTCCCCATGCTGGCATGATGCCGGTAGTGTTTGTCCACCCAATAAAAACAAAGCCTGCTTTTGCGGCCTGCCATCCATAGGTTCCGCCACGCATCCAATGGTTGGTATTTGCCAGTGCCACACAACCAATGCCATGTTGTTGTGCCAGGTTGATAGCCTTGCTGGTTGCATGTTGTGCATTTAAAGGGCCCGGCCCTAAATTACCATCCCACTGCTCAATACCGCCGAATTTATTTTTTAATTCCGGCGTTTCGTTAGGTAATATATACCCATCTTTTACATATTGAACAAAGCGGGGAAATCGATTTACGCCATGTGTATAAATGCCATCGACACTGTTGGCGGTAAATATTGCAGCACATTGATTTGCCCGTTCATTGGTAAAACCTGCAGAAAGCAGGATGGCTGTAAAACGCTCCTGCATTTGCTGCGATGAAATCAATATAAAATTATTATCCTCCATTTATTATAACAAGATTCAGGATTGCTAAACCGATTTTATTTATTTAAAATTACAGAAGCAAGGTGAAAAAGACCGGATGATTTTTTATGGTAAGTAAATGATCCATTACTTAACTGCTACTTTATATTTTTAATGTGCTGCCGAAAAATATTTCAGTTCAATAATATCATTGGGCAAAGCTTTTTTATTCCATGCTTTGTGTATAGATAAAGCAGTACCAACTGCGGTTGCCTGCGCCATTGATGCTGCAAATACTTCCAGTTTGGGAAAATTTAATGCTAGCAAATTCATGTAAATAGCATTTCTGCCAAATCCTCCATCCACAAAAATTCTATTTACGCCTGTATCTTTTAATAC
>JAYWAU010000032.1:0-2630 GCA_043782265.1 Ferruginibacter sp.
CAATATCTGTTGTTAGTTTTACCTGCTCCTCAATATTGGTGGCATTTTTTAATACCAGTGCACCGATAATTAAAGGACTAAGAATACCTGCCGCTTTATTACAAATACCCAGAATGCTGATTCTTGTAGCTGCACTTTCAATAGGACCAATTATACTGATGTAAGGATTGGAGGCAGTCTGCAAAATAGTTAGTCCCATACCTTGTACAAATAAACCGGTTAAAAATAATCCAAAGCTTCTGCTATTGGCTGCCGGTATAAAAACCATGCAACCTACAGCTATAATCAATAGGCCCAGTGCCATACCATTTTTAAACCCTGTTTTTTTTAAAATAACAGAAGAAGGAATAGCAAGGAAAAAATAAGCCATGTAAAATGCAGAAGTCACAAAAAAAGCCTGTGTATCACTTGCTAATTCACAAACCAGTTTCAAAAATTGAATAAGTGACCCATTGAGCCAGGTAACAAACCCAAAAATAAAAAACAATATTCCGATAATGGTAATAGCATACCTGTTAGTTGATTGGGCAGTTGTTTGCATAATTTTTTGTTTCAGGGTTCAATATACTATTTGTAACTGCAATAAAAGGGCTTTAAGATGTTCAAACGTTTGCGTGATTTTTCTATCACTTTTTTATTATGCTTTCCTACCTGATAAATCGGTGTATATTTTTAGAGAAAGTAAAATAAGGAATTGAATAATATTAAAAAGTTATTGTATGCTTCAAGTTTGTATTTGAATATTTGTTTACAGAAATTTTTTAAATAGAATTTCTATTTATAGTACTGAAGGATAATTAAATTTTGTAATTATTCATGTTGTAAACTTTACCATTTGGAAATAAAATTCCTGTGCAATCGTTTGTGCGGGCAGTATTTATTGTTTAATAATATCGTTGTCTTTTTTTCATGAAAAAAATTACTTTACTTTATCAAATATTTTAGTGTAATAAATAATTGTAAGTTTTATACCAGTCTTTTACAATTGTTTGCAGCAACAAATTTTTTAGAGACAACAGACTTCCCCAATATTTCCTTTCTCACTAAATAGGTAGAAGTAAATTGAAGGCCTGTTTATTTTTCTTTTAAAACAGATTGACAAATTGCACCGTCAGTTTACAAAAATTAATTTAACAAAAAATACATATGAAGCATAAAATTGACTTTACAGATTCGCTTGAAAAAATTGCAGTAAAAATATTTCCCTCGTCTACAGAGGGGTCTACTTATGTTGCACAGGTAATTGCTGATTTAATAAGGGAAAAAGAAGCCACAGGGCAAAAATGTATCATTGGTCTGGCAACCGGCTCCTCTCCAAAATCTTTATATGCCGAGTTGGTAAGAATGCATAAGAATGAAGGGCTTAGTTTTAAAAATGTGATCACGTTTAACCTTGATCAATATTACCCGATGGAAGCAGATGCACTGCAAAGTTATCATTATTTTATGCGTAAGAATTTGTTTGAACAAACAGATATTGACCCAAACAATTATTTTTTACCGGATGGGATGATACCAAAAGATAAAGTAAAAGAACACTGTGCGGCCTACGAAAAAAAGATAGCAGATGCCGGCGGTCTTGACCTTCAAATATTAGGTATCGGCACCAACGGTCATATTGGTTTTAATGAACCAGGAAGTGGTATCTATACTAAAACAAGACTAATTACTTTAGATAACAGTACCCGTATTGCCAATGCTTACGAATTTGGAAACATGAGCCAGGTGCCTCGTATGGCAATAACAATGGGTATCAGTACTATTTTAAAATCAAAAAAAATAATGCTGATGGCTTGGGGGCAATCAAAAGCACCGGTAATACAAAAAGCAGTAGAGGAAGATGATACAGAAGAAATACCAGCCTCTTTGTTACAGAATCATGATGATTGTACTTTTGTGATTGATGAAGGCTGTGCCAGCGAACTGGCAAGATTTAAAAAACCATGGTTAACTGGTGAATGTGTATGGACAGACAAAATGATAAAGCGTGCAGTTGTTAACCTTTCGCTGCAATTAAATAAACCGGTGCTAAGCCTAACCAATATTGATTATAATGATAACGGGTTAAGTGATTTGCTGGTAGAAAAGGGCGATGCTTATGAAATAAATTTACAGGTGTTTTATTTATTAAGAGATAGCATAACCGGTTGGCCTGGAGGCAAACCTACTGAACAAAGATTGCATCATCCTGAAAGAAGCGAACCTTTCCCAAAAAAAGTGGTGTTGTTCTCTCCGCACCCTGATGACGACATTATCAGCATGGGCGGCACTTTTATTCGCCTGCACGACCAGGGACATGAAATACACCTTGCATACCAAACCAGTGGTAACATTGCAGTAACAGATGAATTTGTAACCAGGTTTATTGATTTTGCTGTTGGCTTTGAAAATATGTTTGATATCGATGAAACCAAAAGTAAAACCATCCTTGACAACGCAATTGATTTTTTGAAAACAAAAAAATCAACCGAAAGAGATACAGATGAAATAAGAGCTATTAAAGGGTTAATAAGAAGATGCGAAGCAAAAGCCACTTGTAAATATGTAGGCCTTACAGATAGCCAGATACATTTTCAAAACCTGCCTTTTTACGAAACAGGTACTATTGATAAAAAACCAATGGGCGAAGA
>JAYWAU010000033.1:0-2630 GCA_043782265.1 Ferruginibacter sp.
AGGTGTGGCTGCTGAAGCTATTGTGCTGGGAACTGTGAATGATGATCTTACCACTCTTGGACAATACGGCGTTACCAAAGTACATACTGTAAAAAATGAGGTGCTTAATAATGTGGATGCGCAGGTGTTTACAAAAATAATTGCAGATGCAGCAACTGCGATTGGTGCTACTGTAATTGTGTTCTCCAATAATTTTAACGGTAAAGCTATTGCTCCGCGGTTAAGTGTTCGGTTAAAGGCTGGTCTTGTTTCAGGCGCTATTGCGTTACCTGATACTACTGGTGGTTTTGTAGTAAAAAAGAATGTATTTAGCGGTAAAGCTTTTGCCAACGTGGCTATCAATACTGCTATTAAAATAATTTCGCTTAACCCGAATTCTTTTTTAGTTGCTACAACCACTGCAACGGCAGAAGTTATTGAGTTTGCAACCACCATTACGGATGCAAAAGTTCAGGTTACCAGTACAGATAAAATTATAGGTGAAGTACCTTTAAGCGAAGCAGAAATTGTTGTTAGTGGCGGCCGTGGATTAAAAGGGCCTGAAAACTGGGGCTTGGTAACTGAGCTTGCAAAATTATTAGGTGCCGCTACTGCCTGTAGCCGCCCGGTTGCAGATATTGGCTGGAGACCACATCACGAACATGTTGGGCAAACAGGCCTCGCCATCGCACCGAACCTTTATTTTGCCATTGGTATTTCCGGTGCCATTCAGCATTTAGCGGGTGTTAACAGAAGTAAAACAATCGTCGTGATTAATAAAGATCCTGAAGCACCATTCTTTAAGGCTGCAGATTATGGCATTGTGGGAGATGCTTTTGAAGTGATGCCGAAAATTATTGACGCTGTGAAAAAAATGAAAGGAATTTCATAAAAAATATAACTTATTATTTAAAGTCTTTCAATTGAGTTTGAAAGACTTTTGTTTTTTATCTTTGCCCGCAAGAAGAAAATATACTTCTTAGCCTTTCACGCAATTGAATATGAAGAAAATAGAATTAGAAATAGTAGCCCTTTCGCACAGCATTACCCAAACCCACTCCTATGCAGTAGTATTAGGCGAAGTGAACGGTTTACGACGCCTGCCAATTGTAATTGGTGGATTTGAAGCTCAGGCAATAGCTGTAGCATTGGAAAGAATGAGCCCCAGCCGCCCACTGACCCACGACCTGATGAAAAATTTTATGATGGCTTTTAATGTTGAGTTACACGAAGTAGTGATTAATGATTTGCAGGAAGGTATTTTTTACAGCAAACTGGTTTGCAGCAGCCAAAACGATACGGTGGAAATTGACTCCAGAACTTCTGATGCACTTGCATTGGCGGTGCGCTTTGGGTGTTCCATTTTTACATATGATAATATTTTAGACAGTGCAGGCATCCTGATGGAAAATGACGACAAAAAAAAGAAAGCATCTGCACCAGTAACCACGGAAACAGGCGGTCAGGATGATTTACACAAGTTATCGCTAGAGGAATTGCATACCCTGTTAAATGACGTATTGGAGCAAGAAGATTATATAAGAGCCATTGCGATAAGGGATGAAATTAAATTGAGAAAATAGGGGGAAATGGATAATTAATAATGGGTTTTGGATAATTTTTAAGTGCATTACTCCTTCTAGTTTAGCTTATACTTAATAGTCTTGTCGTAAAATAATTTTTTCCCATTTGATCAATTATTCATTAAAAATTATCCATTAAAAAATGCTGGTTTTCCCAAATTGTAAAATCAACCTTGGTTTACGCATTCTTAATAAAAGAGAAGATGGATACCACAATATTGAAACTGTCTTTTACCCCGTTCCATTAAAAGATGTACTTGAAATAATCCCATTCACGGATTTAACGACCATAAATTTTAGCAGTTCAGGTCTGGTAATTGATGGTGAGACTGAAAATAATTTGTGCATTAAAGCATATCAGTTATTGAGAACCGATTTCCCCAAAATACCTGCTGTAAAAATGCACCTGCACAAAGCAATTCCCATGGGTGCCGGTTTGGGCGGTGGTTCTGCTGATGCCGCTTTTACTTTACAACTAATAAATCGCCAGTTCAATTTAAATTTATCAACTACCCAATTGATAAATTACTCCCTGCAATTAGGCAGTGATTGTGCTTTTTTTATTTTAAACACACCTTGTGCAGGAACCGGTCGTGGCGAAATACTGGAGCAAATAGCAGTAGATCTTTCGGGCCATCAACTTATTTTAGTTAACCCCGGCATTCATGTAAATACCGGGCAGGCCTTTGCAGCCATGACTTTAAATCCCGAAAATCGTAATCTACCTTCTTTAAAAGATATTATTAAACAACCCATTTTTACATGGAATGATCATTTAAAGAATGATTTTGAAGAACCGGTTTTTAAACTGTATCCCGCCATAAAAGAAATAAAGGAATCATTGTACAAAATGGGAGCTGTATATGCTTCAATGAGCGGCAGTGGCAGCACTGTTTACGGCATTTTCAAAAAACAACTACATCCGCAAATGAATTTTAACTCAACCTATTTCGTAAGCAAACATTCTCTATAAAAACTTGTTAATAATTATCCTAAAACATTAATATTTTCAACTTAAGGCCGTTCATTTAACTGCTTTGTAATAAATTGCAATACTTTAAAATCGAA
>JAYWAU010000034.1:0-2620 GCA_043782265.1 Ferruginibacter sp.
AATTCATCCAAACCAAGAATGGCGATGATATCCTGCAACTCTTTATAGCGTTGTAAAATTAATTTTACGCGGTTAGCTGTATTATAATGTTCGTCTCCTACAATAAATGGAGTCAAAATTCTTGAAGTAGAATCCAACGGATCAACCGCAGGATAGATACCTAAATCGGCAATTTTACGACTCAACACCGTGGTAGCATCCAAATGTGCAAATGTTGTTGCAGGAGCCGGATCGGTTAAATCATCCGCAGGTACATACACCGCCTGCACGGAAGTGATCGAACCATTTTTGGTAGAGGTAATTCTTTCCTGCATTAATCCCATTTCGGTAGCTAATGTTGGTTGATAACCAACCGCACTCGGCATACGACCCAATAACGCTGATACTTCAGAACCTGCCTGAGTAAAACGGAAGATATTGTCTACGAAAAACAAAATGTCTTTTCCTTGTCCGGTACCTTCTCCATCACGGAAATATTCTGCAATGGTAAGTCCGCTTAATGCCACACGTGCCCTTGCGCCTGGTGGTTCGTTCATTTGTCCGAATACAAACGTTGCTTTGGATTCTTTCAGATCTTCCAGGTTTACGGCACTTAAATCCCATCCACCTTCTTCCATGCTATGTTTAAACTTGTCGCCGTAATTCATAATACCGGCTTCAATCATTTCTCTCATCAAATCGTTTCCTTCTCTTGTACGTTCTCCCACACCTGCAAATACGGAAACACCACTATATGCTTTTGCAATATTGTTGATCAGTTCCTGAATCAATACTGTTTTACCCACACCTGCACCACCAAACAAACCAATTTTACCACCTTTTGCATAAGGTTCAATCAAATCAATTACTTTAATACCGGTAAATAAAATTTCGTTGGCTGTACTAAGGTCTTCAAATAATGGCGGCTTGGCGTGAATCGGCCGTCCGCCAACCTTGCTAACCTGTGGCAAACCATCAATGGCATCGCCGGTTACATTAAACAAACGGCCTTTAATACCTTCACCTACCGGCATTGCGATTGGTTTACCTGTATCTATCACTTCTGTACCACGTACCAAACCTTCTGTACCATCCATTGCAATGGTACGCACACTGTCTTCTCCCAAATGTTGCTGAACTTCCAGCACAAGGGTATCACCATTATCACGTTTTAGCTCCAATGCATTTAAAATTTCAGGGAGCTTACTATCGCTGTTAAACTGTACGTCAACAACGGCACCAATGATCGATTTTACTTTGCCTGTATTGGCCATAAATCAAATTTTATTGTAATGAGGTCTTTTTTCAGAGCGCAAAGGTAAGGGTTGTGAATTAAAATTTGAAATTAGACAATGGATATTTTAACAACACTATTTTGGCCTCTCATTGTATGGATGTAGCAATAATTACCCCCGTATTTTAAGTGGCGTTTTAAATGGCAGTACACAATTTGTATACTTGATTCGAGTAGATTTAATGCTAATCACATCAATTTAACAAAGTAAAAATTAAAAAATTTCAGGCACGTTGCTATCTTCATTCTTACTTAAAGTAAATAAACTCAAAATATTTCACCAACCATATTGATTCGTTCAATAAAATTATTTCAATTTGCCGCTTTCAAAAAAAATAGTCCATAATCTATTTATCACGCTTAACATTTTTGTGGTTTTTATCTATTTACCTGTTTGCCTTGCGCCTTATTTAAATGCGGGCAAATTTTGGTTCATTGCTATTTTGGGGTTGGTATTTCCAATATTATTTGCAGTGGTGTTCCTTTTTATGATCGGCGGTTTTATTATGCAAAGCCGTTGGAGCCTGCTCTCACTTGCAGCCATGATACTTAGCTGGCAACAATTGTCGGTAGCTTTTGCATGGCATACAAAACAGCCCTTTTTAATTGCAAAGGCTCCTAATAACCTGCGGATTTTATCCTGGAATGTTTCCAGTTGGGATGAATACAACAAGCAAAGCAGCGGAGGTACCAGTTACAGGCATGTGATGCTTGAGGAAGTAAAAAACAGCCACGCAGATGTTCTTTGTTTCCAGGAATTTTTTGAATCCAAAGACACTGCCGCGTTTGACCCCAACATATCTAAACTGCAGAAAATGGGCTACCCATATCACTACTACACCGCCAGCGACGCCTGGTTTCACAACGCAGAATATGGCATTGTTATTTTTTCAAAATACCCGATTGTTAATACTGGCATTTTTGATTTTAAAGATCCGGATTATGTTCAACCTATTATTTATGCAGATATACACGTTAACAATCAAACTATCAGGGTCTTTACCATTCACCTGCAATCGGTAAGGTTTGGCAAAGAAGAATACCAAAGCCTTAACCAGATGAAGCATAGTGAAAAAGATGGCTTTAAAGATTCAAGAACAATTGTAAGCAAATTAAAAAAAGGATATGAGGCCAGGAGCCGGCAGGCAGATATTGTGAATGACTATGTAAAGAAAAGCCCTTACCCGGTTATATTGTGCGGCGATTTTAATGATGTACCGAACTCCTACACTTACTTTACCGTTAAAGGAAATATGCAGGATGCTTTCTTAAAAAGAGGTTCCGGCATTGGGAGAACTTTTAGGTTTATATCACCTACTTTAAGAATCGATTTTATCTTTGCGGATA
>JAYWAU010000035.1:0-2616 GCA_043782265.1 Ferruginibacter sp.
CAAAAGGAACTTTGCTGATGGTGTTGGAGGCACCTGAATTGGTACAGGCAGCTTTGCAGGCGAGAGAAAAATATGCCCGGACAAAAGCTGACTTTGCCATTGACAAAGAACGTTACCAACGATTGCTCGAGGCTTCTAAAACAGCCGGTGCAATTTCGCCGTTGGATCTGTCAAGTATCAGGGCAAAGATGGATGCAGACAGTGCAGTAAGCAATGCAGAAAAAGCCAACTGGCAAATGCAACAAACCATGCTGGGTTATTTAAGTGTTGTGGCACCTTTTGCCGGCATTATTACAGAACGAAATGTACATCCGGGTGCATTGGTAAGTGCTTCTGCAAAAGATAAGCCCATGCTGGAGTTGAAGCAGGTTGATCAGCTTCGTTTACAGGTGGATATACCTGAAGGATTGGCCGCTAATTTAAAAAATAAAGATACCGTGTCGTTTTATATGAGTGTCTTACAGGGAAAGAAACTTACAGGCAATATCAACCGGATTTCCATGAATGTAAATGCCCAATACCGCAGTGAAAGGATGGAAATAGATGTGTTGAATAAAGATGGAGTACTTGCACCGGGCATGTTTGCAGATGTGCTACTTTATTCAAAAGGAAACCTGGAGGCCATGTTTGTGCCCAGATCTGCTGTTGTTGTTTCTACCGAAAGAAAATATGTGTTAGTTGTAAACAACGAAAAAATTATTAAAGTAGATGTAACCACCGGAAATGAAACAGCCAACAAAATTGAGGTATACGGCAATTTAAAAGAAGGCGATAAAGTAATTGCTGTTGCCAATGATGAAATAAAGGAGCATACTTAACAACACTTTTATGCACCGTTATATAAAAGAGAGTGCCCTATATTTGCATTCTTTTTTATATAAACTGAATGAATGCTTAAACATTTTCTTTTGTGTACGGTTTTCTGCTTTATAATATTTAATGGTAAGGGGCAAACAACAAAAAATGTACAGCATTTGAATGAGGTATGGTTTGCATATTTTAATCAAATAAGGATTAGTGAAAAATGGGGAATCTGGGCGGATTTTCAATTACGTACCAAAGAAGATTTCGTAAATAAATTCTCTGTTGGTATCATTCGGGTGGGGCTTACTTATTATGTTTCGAACACTGTAAAATTAACAGCAGGTTTTGCATGGGCCAACTATTTTCCGCAAGACAATCATAAACACATTTCACAGCCCGAGCGCAGGCCCTGGCAACAGGTTCAGTGGGATGCACACTATGGCAGAAAAAGAATGGTACATTGGGTAAGGATGGAAGAAAGATACCGTCATAAAATTCTAAATGACAGTACCCTTGCACACGGATACAATTTTAATTACCGGCTCCGCTATAACTGGCGGTATGAGTTACCATTTGATAAAAAAGGAATTGCGCCCGGTGCGGTTTCTTTAATCATCAACGATGAAATAAATGTGAATGCAGGTAAGCAAATAGTGTATAATTATTTTGATCAAAACCGGTTTTACACGGGGCTTAAAATTCAGGTAACGCCGGTATCGAATGTGCAATTTGGTTACCTCAATATTTTTCAGCAACTGGCTTCGGGCAATCAATATAAAATTGTAAATGCCATACGATTGTCATGGTACCAAAGTTTTGATGTACGCAAAAAATAACTGCGTACAATTGATGTTAATACCAGCCAGCTTCTTTTAAATAAATTTAGCGTTGTACCTTTCAACATAATTTATCAATACAAGTATATGGCAGGAATTTTAGATTTAGTGGGCAACACGCCCATGGTAAAATTAGAGAATGTTAGTGTCAACAAGAATGTAACTATTTACGCCAAGCTGGAAGGCAATAACCCGGGCGGAAGTGTAAAAGACAGGGCAGCCTACGGGATGATAAAGGGCGCTCTGGACAGGGGCGAAATAAAAGAAGGAATTACATTAATAGAAGCTACCAGTGGCAATACCGGTATTGCTTTGGCGATGATTGCAAGTTTATTTAAAGTACCAATTGAACTGGTAATGCCCGAAAATTCCACGAGGGAAAGAGTGTTGACCATGCAGGCTTTTGGTGCCAAAGTAATCCTAACTCCAAAAGAAAGATCAATTGAAGCATCTATTGATTATGCAAATGAACAGGTTGCTAAAGGTGGATATTATATGTTGAATCAATTTGGTAATCCTGACAACCCAGGCATGCATTATAAAACTACCGGGCCGGAGATATGGAAAGACACTGCAGGTACAATTACACACTTTGTTTCGTCGATGGGTACTACCGGCACAATTATGGGCGTGTCAAAATATTTAAAGGAACAAAATGCTGCTGTTCAAATTGTAGGTTGCCAACCAACAGATGGTTCACAAATTCCAGGTATCCGTAAATGGCCCGAAGCTTATTTACCAAAAATATTCGACAGAAAAAGAGTAGACAGAACAATTGAAGTGGATGAGAAAGATGCCAGAATAATGACAAAACGTTTGGCAAGAGAAGAGGCTGTTTTTAGTGGATTAAGTAGTGGTGGTGCGGTACACGCAGCAATCGAATTATCTAAAGAATTAAGTTCGGGTGTAATTGTAGCCATTATTTGTGACAGGGGAGACCGGTATTTATCATCAGATATTTTTGACTAATTAAGCA
>JAYWAU010000036.1:0-2616 GCA_043782265.1 Ferruginibacter sp.
TGGTAATTCAAAACCTGATGGGGGATCTAATTTTACCTGCTCGCCTTTATCATTGGTTAGGTAATCTGTTAAAGGATTAAATGAAAGGTCGCCTGCAATGGCCATTGCTGTTACAATTTCAGGACTACCCACAAATGCAAAAGTATTGGGGTTACCATCTGCACGTTTGGCGAAGTTTCTGTTAAAGGAATGAACGATGGTATTCTTCTCTGCTTTTTCTGCGCCAACCCTTGCCCACATACCAATACAAGGACCGCAGGCGTTAGCAAAAACAGTAGCACCAATCTTATCAAATATATTTAAAAAGCCATCTCTTTCAATAGTATACCGCACCAGTTCGCTACCCGGAGTAATTGTAAATTCAGAATGCAATTTTAATCCTTTGTCAGTTACCTGCTGTGCAAGGCTGACAGCCCTGCTGATATCCTCGTAAGAAGAGTTGGTACAACTACCAATTAAACCCACTTCAATTTTTGTTGGCCACCCGTTTGCCGCTGCTGCTTCTTTCATTTTAGAAATTGGCGTTGCTAAATCCGGTGTAAATGGTCCGTTTAAATGAGGCTCTAATGTATTTAAATCAATTTCAATTACCTGGTCAAAGTAGGCTTCAGGATTTGCATAAACTTCAGCATCGCCTGTTAAATGAGTAGCAATTGCATCCGCCGCAGTTGCAATTTCAGCTCTTCCTGTCGCATTCAAATAACGACCCATGCTTGCGTCGTATCCAAATAAAGAAGTAGTTGCTCCAACTTCGGCACCCATATTACAAATAGTTCCTTTACCTGTGCAACTCATACTGGTAGCACCTTCTCCAAAATATTCAACTACTGCACCAGTACCCCCTTTTACGGTTAATATACCAGCTACTTTTAAAATAACATCTTTAGGAGCTGTCCAGCCATTCAATTTACCAGTTAATTTTATGCCGATTAATTTGGGCATTTTTAATTCCCATGCAAGCCCTGCCATTACATCGCAGGCATCAGCACCACCCACACCAATTGCTACCATTCCCAAACCACCTGCATTAACAGTGTGGCTATCCGTTCCAATCATCATACCACCGGGAAAAGCATAGTTTTCCAGCACTACCTGGTGAATAATTCCTGCACCGGGTTTCCAAAATCCAATGCCGTATTTATTGCTTACAGAAGCAAGGAAATCATATACTTCACTGCTTTCGTGTACAGCTCTGTCCAAATCTGTTTTGCTATTAACCTTTGCTTCAATTAAATGATCACAATGTACGGTAGAAGGAACCGCTACTTTGATTCTGCCGCTCTGCATAAATTGTAACAGCGCCATTTGAGCAGTTGCATCCTGCATAGCCACACGATCCGGGGCAAAATCTACATAACTCTTTCCCCTTTCAAAAGCTGTGGTGGCTTCGCCCTGCCACAGATGGGCGTACAATATTTTTTCTGTAAGTGTTAGTGGTTTGCCAACAGCTTTACGGGCTGCTTCAATGCGACTGCCGAAATTGGAGTACACTTTTTTAATCATTTCAATGTCGAAGGCCATGCTAAAAGGTTTTATTTTGTAGAATGTATCGGTTTATTATTGTAGAAAGGCTTGATTATTGCTACAATAATTTGCCGGATTGGGTGCAAAATTACAAAAAAGGAAGTAAGCAATAACATCAATCTTATCGCAATATTTAATTTTATTTTTTTACATTAGCAGTATGAATCGTTTTAAACAATTTATTGAGTGGCAGGTATTTGGCGTTTGCAGTGCCATTGGCGAAAAAATGGGGATTGCTACTTCTACCATTCGTAAGAACTTTATCTACATTTCATTTTTAACAATGGGTTCCCCGGTAATTATATATTTATTCGTTGCTTTTTGGATGAATATAAAAAGATATATCCTTAATGCAAGACGCAATCCTTTAAGATATCTGTGACGAACAAAAAGTTTGTTCATATTCTAATTTCTCCATGTTATTTATGATTGTATTTAACATCAATCATACTGATTACACAATGCTATTGCAAGATCTTGCGACAACATTAAACATTCCATACAAAGGAGAGGACTACCTTACTGTGCCGGGCTCTTCCGGTAAAGGATTTATTAAAATATTGAAGCTCTATGATGAACTTCAGGTAATGCTCGCCGATGTTTCATTTAACCAAGCATTGATTACAACAAGAGAATACTCTGATAAGCGGTATTTTATCCTGCATTTTGATGACGTGTACATAACAAAAACTGCTATACTTAAAGTAGATGAAGAAACACTACAAAAAACAAATACCCGCCATGCAGTTGCCCGGCTTACCAGCAACATGTTTGTAAATACAGAAGAGATACCTGCCAATCTGCACATCAGATCGATCAAAATTTTATTTGATGAGCCATGGTTAAAAAAATATTTGGGTTTATCTGCGGATACTGATGTGTTACAAAAATATTTATTGTTAAAAACAGAAAGTTTTGATATTGAACAATTAGATGCCATATACCTGAAACTGATGGAGGAAATATGGAGTGTACCTCAAAACGACCCGGTACAAAACATTTTTTTACAAAATAGGGTAACCCTGCTGATTGAACGTTTCTTCACCCGTTTGCATGAAAAAAGTAATTTATTGGAAGGCCGGTTTAACCTTA